>JAFDIC010000326.1 GCA_019308525.1 Deltaproteobacteria bacterium | reverse complement strand
ACTTATTTACTGGAGTACGCGCGGGCGACCCGCGAGACACTCAAAGACGTTTTCCTGGTACACGGGGAGAGCAAACCCGCCCAGGCGCTGACCGAAAAATTGGCAGCCCAGGGCATTGACAAGGTGCATTACCCCGACCTGCACGAGGAAGTGACGATCTAGAGTAGGGCAGCCCGCTCCTGATCGTAAGTTGAGGGATAACAGGAAAAATGCAAGAGACAAATCCTTGGCAGAATTGCGCACACTGGAGAGGTGCCAGAGTGGACGATTGGGGCGGTCTCGAAAACCGTTGTGGCCCTTGCGGCCACCGTGGGTTCGAATCCCATTCTCTCCGCTGAGCGTAGGCAGCCCTTGCGAGCCCCGAGGTACATCGCTGGGGCTCTTTTCTTTACGATCGCTGGTGGGATGCCCACCCTCACTGCTGATCAGCAAATTCCCTTACGCAGGCAAATGGCTTCAAAGGGATTTTTTCTTTACAAGCTGTGGGTGGGACGCAGCAGGGATCGAGTAACCGCATGCGCGTTCCCACTAGCGGCGGTATGAACCAGGAAGCCTCAGCTTTCGCCATGTGCGGTGGGTATGGGTAGAACCCACCTTTTTCGATGCTCGCGAGTCTCATGTCTATATCCTCCGTATGAATGGCCCCCAGGAGGACGCGCTGCCCCGAGGTGAGCAAAGCCCTTCAGGGGGTAGATTGATTGATTGAAACGTGTCTAGGCAGAGTAGATCGTGAAAAATTATTCAGGGAACACCTCCTTACAAGTTTGTAAATCTTAAAGAATAGAACCGTGCTGTTGTTCGGGGGTACGAATTCTTCTACAGGATACCTTGATGATATCTGGTCGTCTGATGGGCTCCAATGGGAAAGGAAGCAAACTTCGATTAGGCCTGCAGCGCGATATGGTTTGAGCTTAGCCTGGGACGAGAGGAAACAAACAGCGATCCTATTTGGAGGTATGAGTGACGGCGAAATACTGGGGGATACCTGGCTATTCAACGGGGTTGAATGGGTTCCACAGCGTCCACTTAATTCTCCGTCCCCACGAATTAACGCCAGTATGGCTTATGATGTTGCTCGGGGCCGAACCATTCTCTTCGGTGGTAAAGCAAATACCGGCAAGAGGTTTCTGGAAAATCTGAATGAAACGTGGGTTTGGGATGGTGAGAATTGGCAGCAATTGTCTTCCCCCAATCTGCCTTCTGCCAGATCGGGAGCTAATTTAGTCTATGATAGGTCGCGCCAATCTGTGATCCTTTTTGGCGGACAAGCTGAGGGTAGATTACTAGACGATACCTGGTTGTGGGATGGCGAAGTCTGGACCGAGCAGCAACCCAGTCATCGCCCTCCCGCACGGGATGAATTTGGCATGACTTATCATGAGGGGAAGCAGCAGTTAATTCTGTTCGGCGGTCAGTCATATGAAGGGATGGCAAATGACACCTGGATATGGGATGGGCAAGATTGGGCTCAATTGCAAACAACGCAGTCGCCTCCTACTCAGGTAGCTTATGGCGCCCAATTGGCCTATCTACCTTCTCTCCAGGCTGTAGTGCTTTATAATGCCTTTCGAGAGAAAACAATCGTTTCGGATGAGAGCTTCACAATGACTGAACGCTCTGAGATTTGGGTATTGGATTACTAGACCGATCGAATTGTAGAAGCAACCTGATAATTGGATTTGAATATCCTGGGATGAGCTATGTTAATGAAAAACAAAAAAATTCTTGTCGTATGCATTGTGCTAGTTCTCGTCGCCTACACAATGACTGAACTGGCACAAAATCGAGTTGGCGTAGCAAGCGCGTCCTCTTGCGAAGGAGTCGCCTCGCTTGTGACAAACTCGAGGGCCATCAGCCAACTTGTTCTTGCTCAACGGCTATCCCCAGCTTATTTGCTCTTACCACAACCAGACTGGCAGAGACTAGATTTCCCTGTTTTGCCCTCGCCTCGGATTGGTTCTTCACTTACATTGAACCCAATAAACAAAATAGCCCTTCTTTTCGGAGGAATTAATTCGACCACTGGTGAGCTCAACGACTTGTGGATAACAGATGGGCATAGTTGGATGCAGTTTCAAACACCCCATTCACCTGAACCACGATCAGACGCAAGCATGGCTTATGATGAAGTGCACCAGATGGCAGTTCTATTTGGGGGTATAGGAAATGGAGAGTTATTGGGAGATACTTGGTTATTCAACGGAGTTGATTGGATCCAACAACAGCCGCTGGTTTCTCCCTCCCCTCGCACCGGGGCCAGCATGGCTTATGACTCGGAACGAAACGTAAACATCCTGTTTGGCGGCTTGGCGGATATCGGTGGAAAATTCGACGAAGCTTTGAACGAGATGTGGATTTGGGACGGCGAAACCTGGCAGCAGCAATTTCCCGCTACCTTACCCTCTGCCAGATGGGGCGCTAATATGGTCTATGATCGCGTCCGCAAATCCGTCATTCTCTTTGGTGGGAGCAGTGGAGGTGGTTTTCTGGAAGATACATGGCTCTGGGATGGCGTTACTTGGGTAGAACAGCATCCTTTGCATCACCCCGCAGGCCGAGCTAACTTCGGCATGGCCTATGACGAGGGCAGGCAGCAAGTAATCCTGTTCGGTGGACAGACCTATTTGGATGTTGATCCTTCCGAAACATGGGCCTGGGATGGACAGGACTGGACACAACTACCAACCCGTCAGGCACCCCCGAAAGAGCTGGCATATAGCGCCCAATTGGTTTATTTACCGGATCTACAGACCGTAACCCTGTACAATGCTCTCCGGGAGAAAACGATCGTTTCCGATGAGAGCTTCACCAATACAGACCGTTCTGAGGTATGGGTCTTGACCTATCGGAATTTGGTTTACTTGCCCATCATTAGTAGGCAATGAATTCGATGTTATCCAAAGCTCAGAAATACTTGGCCGTCTTATTGCTATTAACCCTGACGGCTTGTGCGCCCGCGGAGCAGCAGCAAAACCCTGCTCGCACTACATCTGCTCCGCAACCTTACACTGCATATCCACCGAGCACATCCTATCCAGAGCCGGTTCAACCCTTGATTACTGTCTCATCCATTGAAACTTTACAGACGGGGACACCAATCCCTTCGCCATCACTCTCGGTTTTGCCTCCGCCAGATGAAATGACATCTCCAAGTTTGCAGATTACCCAACTTCAAATGTTTGACAGCAATACTGGGTGGGCTGTGTACTCAGCTCCTTTTATCCGTCCAGAGAATAGTAAAATCTTGCGAACTACGGTTGGAATTCAAAACTGGATAGATGTCACACCGCCAATTTCGAAAAACAGTTCAAATATTCGGGCAGCTTTTTTTGTAGACGCAAACACGGCAGTAGTTGTCTCAAGCCGTTCATCTCTTCCCGAAGCACCTACAGTAGAAGTAATCCCCTGGCGCACCACGGATGGCGGTCAGACCTGGCAGATCGGGGAAACATTACGAATTGAGCAGGCTTCCGAATTATATCCAAGTCAGATTTTCTTCATAGACCCACAGCATGGCTGGATGTTGGGCGAGAGCGATTCGGGCATGGGAAACATGCGGGTTCACTTTTTCGAGACCCAGGATGGGGGATTGCATTGGGAAATGGTGTATGACAGCGTCGATCACTTATCAGATACAGACACGCTTTGGATAAAAGGGTATTATCCCTTTCTGGAGCATTTTACTTTTACAACTATGACTACGGGCTTTTTTTCCGATGGGAGATTGTTCAACACGACAGATGGGGGAAGATCCTGGGTATTCCGTCCTCTCGACCCACCGGATGATCTCCCTGATATCGATTGTCAAGGTGGAGACTGTAAGTATCTAGATACAGTTTCCGAACCTCAATTTACATCAGCGCAAGATGGGGTGTTAATCAGACGGGCCTATTTGAATTCTGATGTTGTGATGGATGTTTTTGTTTATTACCCGAACACCCTGAACCGTCTGTCATTACCGACAGCTCAGTATTTATATTTCACCCACGATGGCGGCCAGACCTGGGTCCCGAAGCTTTTGCCTATAAAGATTGGCACGGCATATTTCTTGAACGCGCAAACCGGTTGGCTTTTGGGTAAAAACGATCCAGACCTCGCAACAGCCACGCAACTATATCAAACCAAAGATGGAGGTGAAACCTGGTCCCAGATTGCTGCGGATTGCCCTCTTCCTTTGGGTAGTGAACTTCAATTTGCGGATGAACACAATGGCTTTGCGTACTATCCTTCCGGTGTGATTGATTTTTACAAAGACTTTGACCACCGAGTCGGACAAACCGCATCACTGTATTCGACTCATGACAGCGGCCGCTCATGGGTTAAGGTTGACCCGCAGATAGCGCCATAAACCAATTTGCTATAAAAGCTAATTCATTCGGAGTATAGCATTGATCTGGTAGAGCAAGTTGTACTGGCTCTCTCCTACAGGCATATCGGTCAGGCAAATCTCCCTGTCACCGTCCTTTACGGTTGCCATGTGACATGAACGATCAATGACTGCTGAGACCAGTTGAATCGGGGTTCTCAGGTCAAAGGCATTCCGTCTTACGAAGAAGGCAGGATCAAATCCCGGTCGAGTTTCTCGGCCAGCGCCTCAGGTACGTGCTCCGATTCGGGGACGTAGCCCACAAAGACGCCGCGGTTCCCGCGCAAATCCGCATGGCGGCGCAGGTTG
>JAFDIC010000325.1 GCA_019308525.1 Deltaproteobacteria bacterium | reverse complement strand
TTTGCCAGCGCTGCTTATAGATGGCTGCTATGGTATTGGCCCCGAATTTAAGATGATTGGTGAGCAAGGCGATTTCGCATTCATTTTCACTATCCCAGACCACTACCCTGCGTATAAGGAATACAGGGGAAACTGGGCCCGGTTGATCCAGAAGATTTATGAAACTGACCCGCTTTGCTGCCCCAGATGTTCAGGAAAGATGAAAGTTATCAGTGTGATCGAGGATCAGGACGTCATCAAAAAGATCCTCAAACACCTCGCGGATTATGGGAGGTTAAGCCTCGGCCTCCGCCCAAAGCCACCGGCCCAACTAAGATCGCCGAATACAGCATCGATAAGTGGCTATATGTCGACCCGGTCTATCCTGAGGCTGGGCCTTCCTGATTTTTGGAAAAAGAATCGGGTTCAACGGGTTACTTCACCCAAATTCCCCCCATTTTCAGCCCTTCCCGCGTCATAGCATCGCGCCAATCCCGCAACACATCGGGCCGTGCCCTACATTTGGCCTTCCATATTGAGGCCCTTTGTCGCAACACCAATATCCTGTGGTCACCTTTTCCTTGACACCCAAGCCCGTTTCCGCCATGTTTTGTTCTCAAAAAAGCGACTTCTTATCACCTTATCACCTCACCTGGTTCGCCTTGAAACCGTGTCCGGACGTCCCTCCCTGAAGGTGAAATCGACCGGACCCACCGTGGCCTGATCAAAGGCCTGATGGCTCGCCAAGATATTGAAATCGGACCTCAAACTGTCGTACTCCGTTTGCTCCAACGCATTTAAAAAGGTCCTTCTTGAGTTCTCACGGATGAAAGGAAACCCGGCGATGCCCACGGAATAACCTCCCAGCCGCAAAGAGATCCACTTTGGACAATCAAAGACAAAGTCATTCTTGGACCCGTGAAAGAGGTCAAAAGGGAACCTGGATCTCTCATGATTGCCCGGGATGAGCAGTACGGGTATCCCTCTGTGGCACACTGGTAATCTCGAATCCCAGATGGGTATCGGCGGTGTGAATGAACTTCAAGAAGACCTCACGGTTAGCGCATTGGCCTGTCCTTTTCTGGGAGGGAACTGGAGAACAGACTCGTGCCGGCCCATGACCATAATCACAGCCTACTGTCCGGTGAGCTTAGGAGGGTTTCCCTGAGGAGTCAAGGCAAAAAGGTAGCGAAACAGGGGCCTTTTGTCTCATTCCGGCCTTATCCTGGCCCGATAACCCTAATGGCCGCACCTTAAGTTTAACTAAAAACATGTTTCTAGAGAGGAAAAGGGCTTGACAACGTCTTTTAGTGTGGCTAAAAAGTGATCTTTGAATAAAAGTGGTAATGATTTTCTTGGTGCACAAAGGCGTGCATTTCTCTTAAGATAGCATCTATCTCTTGAAGGCAGGGGACAAAGGCGTCTTTACCCTACGGTGGGTGGAGACGCCTTTTTTAGTATCTCTAAAATCTCATTTCAAAGGAGGGCATGATACAATGAATCTACAGAGACCCAATGCCAACGATGTCTCACAAACCTTTAACCGCTCAAAGAATGTAGTACCCATGTCAGGGCTGTGTTCCCGGTGCGTGGACGGATGCCGAGGAAACTGTGAAGTCTTCAAGTCTGCATTCAGGGGAAGGGAGGTCATCTACCCCTCTCCCTTCGGGGAGGTGACCGCCGGTGCGGACAAGAACTACCCTGTTGATTACTCGCACCTCAATATCCACGGCTACGCCATGGGAACAAAAGGGCTGGGAGTGATTCACGGTTCGCCTGACACGGCCATCTTTCCTAAGGTGAACACCGAGACGGCCTACGGCTGGGATCACAAGGTGAAAATGAAGGTTCCCGTCTTTACGGGCGCCCTGGGTTCTACGGACATTGCGAGGAAGAACTGGGACTCCTTTGCCATCGGAGCCGCTCTCTCCGGAATAACCATTGTGTGCGGCGAGAATGTATGCGGTATTGACCCCCAGTTGGAGCTGGACCAAAATAAGAAGATAAAGAAATCTCCTGAAATGGACAGGAGGATCGAGACATATAAGCGTTACCACCATGGGTTTGGAGAAATACTCGTCCAGATGAATGTGGAAGACACCCGCCTTGGCGTGGCCGAGTATATCCTGGAAAAGCATGGAATCGAAACCATCGAGTTGAAATGGGGACAGGGGGCCAAGTCCATTGGAGGAGAGATAAAGGTCGACTCCCTCGACAGGGCCCTCGAACTCCAAGGGAGGGGGTACATCGTAACCCCGGATCCGTCCCTTGAAGTGAACCAGAGGGCCTTCAAGGCAGGGGCCATTAAGGAATTTGAACGGCATTCTCGACTGGGTTTCATAGACCAGGAAACCTTTCTCGCCGAGGTGCAACGGCTGAGGGAGCTCGGGTTCAAGAGGATCACCCTGAAGACCGGGGCCTACGGTCTCAGAGAGCTGGCCATGGCCATCAAGTGGGGCACCCAGGCGAAAATAGACCTCCTCACCATCGACGGTGCCCCGGGCGGCACGGGCATGAGTCCCTGGCGAATGATGGAAGAGTGGGGGATGCCGAGTATCTACATCCACTCCGCGGCCGTTGAATTCGGGGACTACCTCAAGAGCAAGGGGGAAACTCATGTCTGCGACTTCGCCTTTGCCGGCGGTTTTTCGACAGAAGACCACATCTTCAAGGCAATTGCCCTGGGGAATAATCACGTGAAGGCAGTGTGCATGGGAAGGGCCATGATGATTCCGGGGTTTGTGGGGAAGAACATCGAGAAGTGGATCAAGAACAACGACCTGCCCAAGACCGTGTCCGCCTATGGCAACAACGCTGAAGAAATCTTTATATGCTACGAGAGGGTCCGGGAAATGGTTGGGAGTGATGAAATGAACAAAATCCCACTGGGGGCCGTGGGAATTTTCAGCTTTTGCGACAAGTTGAAGGTAGGACTGCAACAGCTCATGGCCGGAGCGCGATGCTTCCGGATCCACGCCATTAGCCGCAAAGATCTGATGTCCTTGACCCGGGAATGTGCCGAAGTAACGGGGATCCCTTACGTCATGGACTCTTACAGACAAGAGGCCCTGGAAATCCTGGACAGCGCATCCTCCTACTCCATACTCTAAAGTGACAAGGGGCTTCCTCGGAGAAGCTACGGGGAGCCCTTGTCACTTCACCTTGAACCAAAGCAATCTTGCCCTGCCAGGTTCGGGGTTGACCCACGCGGAAGGGATCTGGGTAGTCAGGCAGATGATATCCCCGGGATTGGCCCTGTAAGTTTTGTCCTCGATCTTCAGCTCCAGGTGGCCGGACAGGAGGTATCCGATCTCTTCTCCCTTGTGGGTGAAAAAGTGAGACGACAGGGCGGCACGTGCCGGGATCTCGACGAGATAGGGCTCGGCCCTCGTGTCAAAATCGATTGGCGTGAGACGTGTTGCGCGAATGCCTTCCGCAGAAAAAACTGGACCACCTACCTCCACGGAGTCGCCTCCCGAGAAGACCACGGCCCCTTTGGTCTTGACTGGTTCCCGGAAAAAGCTGCTCACCTCAACCGAAAGCACTTCTGCCATCTTGATGAGCGCCGTCAAGGAGGGATATATCAAATTGCTCTCGATCTGGGAGATCGTGCTTGATGTGACTCCCACCAGTTTCGCAAGTTCTGTCTGGGACAGCCCTTTTCTTACCCGTAGTTCCTTTAACCGCGCCCCAAGCTCTACCCTTCCCGCCTTCTTCTTTTCGTTATCGAAGGTAACATCAAGGCCCTCGCTCCAGTAATAGAAGGGGTGATTCAAGTTGTCCGCATTTCGATTCTCAGCTTTCAGTATTGTCAGGGATGCCCTCCCTCTCTTGACTGAAAGATCGACGGCCACCTGCGCTATTTGGTTTATCTTGGCCCTGAGACGGGGGGAATGGGCCCTCTTTTCCATAATCCAATAGGCCACAGTGTTCAGTTCATACAAGCGAGGGCAGGAATGGCTGTAGAACCGGGCCAGGTCTTCTTCTCGTCCCCAAAGTTCCTGCATGCCCGTAAGGCTTTCGAAAATAAAACGCACGCTGTCGTTCAATTCCCGATGAATTGCGTAAAGGGTGTCCATAACCCTTCCGACCTTGTGGGGCTCTTCCACCCTTTGGATGGTGCACGGATGCTCCATTTCGCCGTAGAACCTGGCAAAGATCTCAGACCCCTCCCCCTTGCCGTAAGTAAAACAATCCAATATGGTCAGGTGGGAGCCTTCAGCCAGAGGACCCAGCTTGTCCAAGAGGTTCTTTGGAGAGCGATCAAAGCTGACATAGATCAGGGGTTTGCCCTCTGCCTTCGAGGCCTTGAGCAAGTTCAGGCAAAATATGGACGCAAGGCTGCCCGCATCATCATGCCACACGACGTTATCACCTATGAAAAGCCCCCCTAGAAGATGATCCAGGTAGCTCACCCCGGAGGCGATTACATGCCTTTCCATGACCCCAAAACCTTTCCCTTTTCACCTTGCTCGTGATTTGGCCTGCACTTCTTAGCCACCATAAACTCGCCCGCTGAAAGCACGGAAACTGCGAAGATGCAAAGAGCCCTTCTCCCTTGCAGGCCTCAGCAGCTCAGCAGGCGCCTGCAATGCAATGATAAAACATAATTATCTTTCTTTGATTTCTGGGCAAAAAGCAAACAGCAAACGTCCCGAATGCCATGGCGCCTGCCTGGCGTCCAAAAGGGCCCCAGAGGGGG
>JAFDIC010000022.1 GCA_019308525.1 Deltaproteobacteria bacterium | reverse complement strand
CTATTTCTGCGGTAATGGCTGATCCGGCACGTCCCGTAACCATTAGCCCTGATATGACCGGTCCCATCTCCTTTATGAGCGAGAGAGCCACCATGGGCCCGAGAAAGGCATCGGAACCGAACCTGCTCAGGGTATAAAATCCTTGCAACCCCAGCACCATGCCGGTAAAGGATCCGGTGAGGAATATGACAAGGGTCGACTGGGAGCCGATAAAACGAAGCTGTTTCAGGACCAGGGAGAACTTTATCGGGGGCATGAAGCAATAGCTGATTGCCTTGCCAAGAAAAATACCCATAATGCCCATCCTGCGAAGGAGGAGCAATGTCTTGGCGCCAAGACCCCTGAGAAATCCTATCACTAAACCTCCCATTCGATACCCAACCATCGTTGACAGATTTCAAATGCCCCGGGGCACTCACCGACCAATCAACCACTACCCCTTGCTTTTTACGATCCCTAACTCCATGCCTCTTTCCGGGGCACTGTAACCGTCTCCATGAAGGTTAAGACCATTTTTTCCGTGTCCACCTCGGCCCTGACGCCCATGGGAATAGTCCTGTTCCTCACGCCATGGCCAGAAGGAACTCCCATTAGGACCGGCATTTCAAGGGCAGAGAAAATCTCAGAGAACATTTCCCTGAGATCAGACGGGTCACCGCATTGTTCGAAGGAACCCAGGAGGACTCCCGATACTTCGTCAAGTACCCCGCTCAACCTTAACTGGGCCAGCATACGATCGATTCTGTAGGGGGCCTCTCCCTTCTCTTCCAGGAACAGGATCTTCTTGTTGAGGGAAGGCAGGAAAGGTGTGCCCATCATGTTGCAGACAAGGCTCAAGTTACCCCCCAGGACAGGGCCCGCTGTCTTGCCCGGACGGATGACCTGTGCGCCGGAGAGACTCAATTCAATCCGCCTTCCATTAGAGATTGTTTTCTCCAGTGATGTCCAATTATCTCCTTCATCTCGAGAGATCTCCCTCAGCACTGGCCCGTGGAAGGTGACCAGGCCCGCCCTTTTGTAGAAAGAGAGTAACAGTGCGGTAATGTCACTGTAGCCGATGAATATCTTGGGGTTCTCTCGGATCAGTTCGTAATCTATCTTGTCCAGCAGCCTCATGGAACCGGCGCCACCCCTGGCGCACATTATGGCCTTCACCCTTCGATCCAGAAACATGTCATGGAGATCCTGGAGCCTGGCAGTATCGTCCCCGGCCAAATAGGCCTTTGAATGAAAGATATTTCGCGCCAGGATAACCCGGTAACCTGATCCCCTGATCAGCTCTATACCCTCTTCCAGTTCATCGGGAGTCACGGAACCCGCCGGCGCCATTATCCCGAATGTATCTCCCTTTACTATTCCCTCTGGTTTCAGCATGCTTGAAAATTCATTCCATCCTGAAAGTCCCGCATCTTTGCGCAAGCATATTCATGTATTCCTTTCAAAAATAATCATAAGCCCTTCAAGTGTAAGGAATTCCTCTACATGCTCGATTGTTTCCGATTCCCTGTAGATCAGGGGGGCAAGACCCCCGGTGGCAATTACAGCCGGGGGATCGTTCATTTCTTTCCTTATCCTTCTTACGATCCCGTCCACGAGGCCCGCATAACCGTAAATAATCCCAGCCCGCATACTGCTTATGGTATCCTTTGCAATCACCTTGCCCGGTCTGGCAAATATCTCCACCCTGGGAAGTTTTGAGGCCTTCTGGAACAGGGCCTCACATGAAATGGTTATGCCCGGAGCAATGGCTCCGCCTATATAGGCACCACCCCTCGAGACACAATCAAAGGTGGTTGCCGTGCCGAAATCCACGACCACCAGCGCCGAACGGTACTTTTCATAGGCTGCCACTGCATTGACGATCCTGTCCGCTCCCACCTCCTTTGGATTATCGTAGAGGATGGGCATGCCCGTCTTAAGACCCGGCCCGACTATCATGGGATTCACCTTGAAATACTTCTCAGCGACCTCTTCTACGGCCTCCTGGAGAGGCGGTACGACGCAGGATATTATGACACCCGTTATGTCTTCAAAGCTTATGCTGGACATGCCAAAGAGATTTCTGATGAGTATTCCCAGCTCATCCGCCGTTGAATCCTTTTCCGTCCGTATTCGCCAGTGTTCAGCAATCCTCTTCTTATCCGCTACACCCAGCACGATATTTGTGTTGCCTATGTCTATGCACAATAACATCGCCTTTTATTCTCTCCTGTCCCTTGGAGGCACCAGCTTTCCAGGCGCTGGTAGTAGAATCCCAAGGAATTACCGGACGTTAATCACTTAACTCTTTGCAATCCCGTTGTCAAATCAAAAAGAGGCCGGTACAAGCATCAAGCGAGCTGGAATCTAACCGTGAGCCAGAGGGATTGAGGAAAAGGGGGCGTTCTTCAAAACTCTCGCATGTACCATTGTCTCGAAGGCAGGAATTCTCGAAGGAAGAGAGGGCAAAGACATTTTGCCCCTACCGGGGGACCCGGGGGATACTCAGTTTATGCTCCCTCGCATTATGGCGTCCGTGACCCTTACCGTCTCCACAGCGCTCTTTACGTCATGCACCCTCACTATGCTGGCACCGTTCATCACTCCTGCCGAAATCGTTGCCATGGTCCCCACGTCCCTTTCGGAAGGGCCTTTTCCCAGTATGTGTCCCAGGAAGGACTTTCTTGATGTTCCAAGGAGAATAGGTCTTCTGAGAGTGGTAAACTCCCTGAGATCCTTAATGATCTGCAAATTGTTATCAAACGTCTTGCCGAACCCGATCCCGGGATCAAGGATGATATTCTCCTCTCTGATCCCTTTCTCCAATGCTCGGTCCATGGCCTCCCTCAAGAAAGCCTTGATCTCGGGTATCAGCTCCTCGTAAGTGGGATTTTCTTGCATGTTGGCGGGAGTCCCTTTCATGTGCATCAATATGACCGGGACCTGAGCCTCGGCAACCACTGTGCTCATATCGGGGTCAAACCTCAAGGCACTGATGTCGTTCACCATGGAAGCGCCCGCCTTCAAGGCCTCTCGTGCGACTTCAGCCCTGACCGTATCTATGCTTATTGGAATTGCAATCTCCTTGGAGAGGACTTCAATAACCGGAATGACCCGCTCCAATTCAACATCTACGGATATCTGTTCAGAGTAAGGCCTGGCCGATTCTCCTCCCACGTCTATGATATCCGCCCCTTCTTGGGTCATTTGGAGGCCATGCTCGACAGCCCTGTCCCTGTCATAGAAAAGCCCCCCGTCGGAGAAGGAATCAGGGGTAACATTGAGGATTCCCATCACCTGGGTTTTCCGGTCCAGGTCGAGGCAGTATCCATTCCATGATATGGCTTTAGGCTTCCAGGTTTGGGTCATATCTCATGCCTTTGGTGTGTCACTCCGAGTCTCTTTCTCCAGGTGGATGCCAGCCTCCTCCAGGATGGCGTCTATTTCCTTTCCATCCAGGGTCTCGCGTTCCAGCAGGCCCTTTGCAAGCTTGTGGAGGGCATCCATGTTTTCCTCTATCAACCGCTTCGTCCTCTCATAGGCGCCCGTCACTATCCTCGTTACTTCTTCATCGATCTTTTGGGCCGTCAACTCGCTGTAATCTCGATGCTGGCTAATCTCCCTCCCAAGGAAGATCTGCTCTTCTCTTTTTCCAAAGGTCAAGGGACCGAGATTCTCACTCATTCCGTAGTCGCATACCATTTTCCTCGCCACCTCAGAGGCCCTCTCTATATCATTGCCGGCACCCGTAGTCTGCACCTTAAGGACCAGTTCTTCTGCGACCCTTCCTCCCATGAGGATGCTGATATTGTTCAGCAGGTAATCTTTCGGATAGGTGTGCCTCTCGTCCATGGGAAGTTGTTGCGTAATGCCCAGTGCTCTCCCCCTGGGTATGATGGTCACCTTGTGGATGGGATCCGCACTGGGAATCATCTTGGCGGCGAGTGCATGGCCCGCCTCGTGATAGGCGGTTATGCGTTTCTCCTCCTCGCTTATTATCATGCTTTTCCGCTCGGTGCCCATCATTACCTTGTCCTTGGCGTCCTCGAAATCAACCATCTCCACCTGATCTTTCTTTCGCCTCGCTGCCATCAGCGCGGCTTCGTTCACCATGTTTTCCAGATCCGCGCCCGTAAATCCCGGAGTACCCCTGGCAAGCGTGGTGAGATCAACATCGTCCGCCAGGACCGTTCTTTTTACATGCACTTTCAGGATACCTTCCCTGCCCTTGACATCAGGAACAGGCACGACCACCTGCCTGTCAAACCGCCCGGGTCGCAAAAGGGCCGGGTCCAACACATCGGGCCTGTTGGTTGCAGAAATGAGGATAACACCTTCGTTGGATTCGAACCCGTCCATTTCCACCAGTAGTTGGTTCAAGGTCTGCTCTCTCTCGTCATGACCTCCGCCCAGGCCTGCTCCCCTGTGTCGGCCCACAGCATCTATCTCGTCTATGAAAATGATACACGGGGCATGTTTCTTACCCTGGATAAAGAGGTCTCGCACCCTTGAAGCCCCCACACCCACAAACATCTCTACGAAATCGGACCCACTTATGCTAAAGAAGGGTACACCTGCCTCTCCTGCAATGGCCTTTGCAAGCAGGGTCTTCCCTGTGCCCGGTGCCCCAACCAGCAACACCCCTTTCGGGATCCTCCCTCCCAGCCTTGTAAACCTCTTGGGGTCCCGAAGGAACTCGATTATTTCCTGGAGCTCCTCTTTTGCTTCGTCTATTCCCGCCACGTCATCAAAGGTGATCTTTTCCTGGGACTCGGTCATCAGTCTTGCCCTGCTCTTTCCAAAGGACAAGGCCTTGCCGCCGCCCACCTGCATCTGGCGCATGAAAAATATCCATACCCCAATCAACAGAAGCATTGGCACCCAGGAGAGCAATACCTGAAACCAGGGTGAATCTTCTTCCGGCTTGGCCGATATCTTTACCCCCTTACTCCTCAGGAGCTTTATCAATTCCGGATCCTTGGGCGCGTATGTCTTAAAGGGTCCCTGTGCCGAGATTCCCGATATATTGTCACCCTGTATGGTCACTTCAGTAATGCTGCCGTTTTCAACCATGGAAAGAAAATCACTATAGCCAACGTTCAACCTTCCCCTCTCGGGTTGCTTGAACACCTGGAACAGCATTACCATCAGCAGGCTTATCACCAACCAGAGGGCTAGGTTCTTATAGAATGGGTTCAAAGATAGGACCTCCTCGATGTATACGTAAAATCACAATAACTATTATAAAGATATTTTGATAAATTGCTACTTTTCACCAAAAATTTTTCTGGAACCCCGAACTACGAACCCCTGCCCTCAGCCCGGGTCTTTCGACTTGAGATGCGAGCCCCAGGCATAAAGAAACACATAATCAAATTAGTTTAACCTATGCTAATTATTAGTTTATTATGATACAACAAACGCATCTTCCTTAGTGCTTCGATTCGCAATCAGAGGGTGGCGAATCTTTCCGATTAGAATCTTTATTAATGCTCACTCAGCACCAACTCCTGAACAGATAGTTCCGGTATTTATGAAATGAGCGACCCCGCCGCAAGAAGCGTGGTCAAGAATTCAGGAGCCGCAATAAGGCAACCATACAAACGGCTTCATATTAGCCCCGCAATTCTGGGTTCGGCTTTCGGTTCTTTCCCGGGGGCTACCACGGCGTAGCCGGTCCACATGACCATACCCACTGGGCGTGGGTCTCTACAACCAACTAAACCCTGCTATAGCATGGCATGGATATAACGACTTGCAGCACCAATATCCTCTGGATTCTGCTTGACACCCCAACGCGATCCCCCTATAGTCTCCAGACAGAAAAGCGATTTCTTATCATCATCTCGTTTCGAAAGTCCGTCTTGAGCTTGAGAAGACTCTCAACAGCCAGTTTTTCCTTTTCGATCCTTCTCAATTCCCCAAACCTGACATCCTCTCTATCAGCTTTTCTCAGAAACAGGGAAAGTCAGACTTTTCAGGCCATCTGTGATGATTCCCAGCGATGTGCCGAAGTGCTGCGATTGTGGAATCTGCCTGTCCTAAGAGAGGTGCATGCACGCCGGGAAGAGTCTGTGGAGAGCTGGCACGGGATCTGGAAAGAAAGAGGGAAAAATAATAAAGGAACAGGAGGATAAGAGTTATGAAGACAATGTTTGCTTTCATTTTGATGATGGCTTTTCTTTTTTCCGGGATTGCCTCGGCGCAAGACCCCATCGTCTTTCCTGCCAAGGGACAGGGCCATGAGCAGATGGAAAAAGATAAGTTTTCCTGCTACCAGTGGGCCAAGAAAGAGACAGGGTTCGATCCCATGAAGACACCCACTGCATCTACACCCCCTCCACAACAACGGGCCGGGCAGGGTGGAGCCTTGAAGGGTGCTGCAGTGGGTGCCGGGGCAGGAGCGCTGATCAAAAGGAAAGATTCGCGCAGCAAAGGGGCGGCGACAGGGGCTGCGATTGGTGGTGTACTGGGCGGAGCAAGGCAGAGCCGACGAAATCGCCAGGACGAGCAAGCGAGGCAGCAATGGGAACAACAACAGGCAAATGAATATGCACACAAAAGAAATACTTACAATCGCGCCTTTTCGGCATCCATGGAATCGAAGGGATACACGGTCAAGTGAAGTAGGAATGCACAATTCTTGAATAACAGGTAGTGATGAAAAGGACGATACTGTTGCGTATTCTGCTGAAACTGGCTACCGAATCTTGTCAAGCCACCCGGGACGTAATCAATAGAACTGGGTTTTTGAAATTGTTCTAGTTGCCAGATTGAATCGGATTCAGTGGCCGGTTTCCATCGGATTACACAAAATCTACGGATTCCAATCCCCATCCCGGTTCAACCGCTTTCAGTGATTTTGATGGCGGTAGTTGCCTTTAGTTCGTCAATTCGAAGGAAAACAACTCCCCCCTTCTTCTCCGTAGAAATAAGGAGTTCAACCTGGCATGATCCGTCATAACTGTATTTTCGCAGACATGCCGGCACCCGGTTATGAGACATCCCGGTCTCCATGGTATCCATTACTGTCCTCCGAATCGTACAGCCACTACAGTGTATTGTCTCTCCACAACCCTCAGGTAATCTTGCGTATTCGCATTCGAAAACATCTCCTGCTTTGAAGCCCTGCATTTCATGGAAGGACTTTCCAAGAAGCTTGCTTGCCGCCTTATTGGCCGTGCCGATAATTCCTTCCGGGGTAACCGTAACAACTGGTGCCGGGATACCTTCTACATATTCTGTCAAAGGCATGCCTGTTTGAGCCAGAAAGTGGTGGTAGCAGGAATCGCATAATCCGTGGCTCACGCCATCATCGCCGAAGTGTTCAGAAGGTATATCCTTGAGATGAATTCCGCATCCAGAACAAATCACTTTCATTCGCTTCTCTCCTTACCTCCCCAACGCCCTCTGCATCACCTGCGAGCGTTTTCTTTGTACCACTCTACCGTTTTCTGAATTCCTGTCTCAATCGGGGTGGGTTCCAACGCAAATGCGCCCTGGATGCGCTTTGAATCGACGAGGAAAGGTTCTGTGAACTGGTACATCATTTCCACGGATGCGCGGGCTCCCGGCACAAACAGGCCAACAACCCGCAACGTCAAGGGCGAGACAACCGTAATTTGTGGTTCGGTACCGAGTGTTCGACAAGCCAACCGAACCATGTCCCCCTGGGGGCATGCTGGTGCGTGGGGCGCAATCCATACCTTTCCAGCAGCCTCATCACGAGTGCCAAGAGTGGCTGCTGCTCGTCCCACGTCTTCAATATAGGCCCACGAATGCAGCATTGCTGAAGACCCCATCACTTGCGCCTTTTTGCCTGAGATGAGAGCGCCGAAAACCCTCTCACCCATCGCTGAGTTAAGAACGCCAGGCCCGTAATAGTCGCTTGAGCGCAAAGCCGTCGCCTGAATATCACCGCGTTGGTGCGCCGCCATCACTTCAGCCGCCATCTTTGCCCGCAGTTCACCCTTCTTCGACCGGGGTCGAATGGGTGTGTCTTCGGTTATGGGCCCGGATGAATCACTTAGTTTCGCCGAATTGCTTCGCAATCGGCGGGACTTAGTGGTACGACATCCCGCCCTTAACCGCATTCATCCACGGCTAAAGCCGTGGCTTTCTGCGGGCGGGGTAAAGGTTTTCGATAGAGATGTAACGCGCGCCGGCGCCTCTTGCCGCGGCAATTACACCTGCCTGTAATGCAGGGAAATGTTTATGCCACAGGTGGTAGGGAGGGTTGAGTGCCTGGTAGATCACTGCTGCCCCCCTGGCGGCCCCTATGGCCTGTGCAGGATCGGAAGCATCGGCAGCTACGACCTTTACCTGATCAGGCATCAATTGAGGCTGCCTTCCGCTGCGATTGACTGCACGTACGGTAATGTTCAGTTCGCGCAAAACACGCGCTGTCCAGCATCCTACCGGACCCGTTCCGAAAATTACATGTAGTTCCTTCATCGTGCGAGACCGTTTTGATCCAGCTCTGATAACTTGGATGCCCCTTCAAAAGCTTTCTCAAGTAGTTTCCTCATGGTCAATCTCCCATCGTTGTGGCCTAGCATTTTCTTTCTCCGCTATCCCGGTTGATGACAGAATATTAAAAGGACGCCTGACTGTCAACAGGGCCCAGGATTTGCGTGGGCACAAGAATCTCCGGACCACCATGATATACACCTCCGTGGCCCCCAAGGACATGCTGGTCTTGAGAGCCCGCAAGATATGTAATGGCTTAAGAAAAAAGGCGGCTCCCCGGCGCCTCGCTTTTTCCTGCTTGCTTGCAGGCCTGATACTAAGCAGCATCCTGTATGGCTCCGGCCTTGAGGGATTTCCCTCTCCCCTTGCTTCTCTCCTCTCGGGATCGTTTCTCTTCGGGACTGCCTTTGTGGTGACAGAGCCCGTATCCGGACCAAAGACGAATGCAGGCCAATGGATCTACGGCTTTTTCGTGGGAGAGTTGACCATGATCCTGCGGGGCTACTCGAACTTCTCGGAGGGTATCATGTTCGCCGTCCTTCTGATGAACGCCTTTGTCCCGATCCTGGACCAGATGGTCACCGGGGCCAAGGTGCCAAGGAAGGCATCTCCATGAAAAGTCATTTATTTTCCATAGCATACATGTTTCTTTTAACGCTGTTTTTCAGCTCTTTGGTGAGCGCGGTCAAGCTCCTGAATGAAGACCGCATTACCAGGAACCAGGAGGTAAAGCTCCAGAGAATCGTGTTGCAGGTATTGAACATCATACCGGGCGCGGAGGACTTGACTGACGAAGAGATTGTGCGTCTTTTCCAGGAACGCATCAGAAGCATTCAAGTAGAAGGCAAGAGCATATACAGGGGTTACAAGCCGGATGGAGAGACATTGATAGGCTATGCCTTTCCTGTCGGAGGTCCAGGGTTCTGGGGGCCCGTTGAAGGCATGGTTGCGGTCGACAGGGAGGCATCCCGTATACTGGGGCTGGCCTTTTACAGGCACAATGAAACCCCGGGCCTGGGGGCCAGGATCACTGAACCCTGGTTCAGGGAACAATTCACGGGGCTCCCCATTTATCCTGTTCAAGGGGACAGGAAAATCTTCTATTTGAAGACAGGGGGCGCCGGGCAAGCCCCTAACGAGCTGGACGCAATAACCGGCGCAACGGGCACAAGCCGGGCACTGGAGACCTTTCTGAACAGTGATCTGGACAGTTTTCTCAAGAAGACCTTCAATTCAATCAGGAGGCGGGGCTGAGTATGCCAAAGATTGCGCCTACCAGGGAAATATTCAGGGCCGGCCTGTGGAAGGACAACCCGGTGTTGAGACAGGTTCTTGGGATCTGCTCCACCCTGGCTGTCACCAACCTCATGGTGAATACCCTGGTGATGAATGCCGGGCTGATTTTCACCCTGTCCATGTCTTCCCTCACCGTTTCCCTGCTCAGGAAATACACCCCCATGCGGATTCGCATGATGGTCCAGACCCTGATCATTGCCTCCTATGTCATCATCGTGGATATCGTGATCAAGGCGTACCTGCCGGATATCAGTGAAGCCCTGGGGCCCTATGTGGGATTGATCATTACCAATTGTATAGTCATGGGGCGGTGCGAGGCATTTGCTCGAAATAACCCGCCCCTCGCTTCACTCGTGGACGGCATCGCAGTAGGCATTGGATATGCCCTTGTCTTGATGGCAATTGCAATCGTTCGCGAACCCTTGGGGTTCGGCACCTTACTGGGGTATCGGATCATGCCACAGGATTTCACCCCCTGGACCATCATGATCATGGCCCCGGGGGCCTTTTTCATGCTCGGCATCTACGTGTGGATCATCAGGGCCTATTTCCCCCAAACAGGCCAGGGAGGGTAAACTTGAACATAGATGCAGGCACGCTGTTTTTCGCTGCCATCTTTACCAACAACATCCTCTTGACAAACTTCCTGGGCTTGTGCCCCTTCTTGTCCATTTCCAGGGAGCTGCGTTCTGCTTTAGGCCTTGGAGTAGTGGTGGTGTTCGTAATGACCTGTACGGGCACCCTCAATTACTTGATATATTACCACGTGCTGCTCCCCCTCGACCTGGAACACTTCCGCTACATCATCTTTATTATAGTCATTGCGTCATTTGTCCAGATGGTGGAGATGATCGTGGAGAAATTCTTCCCTTCCCTCTATTTCGTGCTGGGTATATTCTTGCCGCTGATCACAGTGAACTGTGCGATCCTGGGGGCATCTCTATTCCTGATCATCAGGGACTACAATCTGGTTCAGTCCGTGGCTTACGGTGCCGGAAGCGGGATCGGCTGGATGCTTGCAATCATGGCCGTGGGGGCGATACGCGAGAAGATTCAAAAGAGATCAAAACTCCCCAGGGGCCTGGAAGGGCCGGCCATCACCCTGATTATCACAGGCCTGATGGCCTTTGGCTTCATGGCCTTTAGTGGAATCATACAGATACAGTAATGATGATGCTTCCGGGTGTAGGAGCAACCTCTGGTTGCGATTCAATGCCTCCGGGCGCAGGAGTAACCTTTGCACCCGATTCAATGCTCCTGGATCGCAGGCAAAGCCTGCTCCTACAGAAATGGGAGGACGTCTGAATCCCAGGCCAAGCCTGCTCCTACACAGAGGCATTCCACGATTGTCAAACGGATTGTAAAACGAACCGCCCCGCGGCAAGCTGCGGGGAATTGGAGCCAAAGAGAAATCAAAGCAATGCTTTATCTAATCTTGAGCCTTTTGATCTTCAGCGGCATAGCAGGGCTCCTTGCCCTGATCATTGAGGTGGCCGGTTCCTTTCTGGCTGACTACGGTGAGGTACATATCCTCATCAACCAGGAAAAGGACATTGACGTAAAGGGCGGGAGTCCGCTGCTCTCGACCTGATGGAACAGGGCATATTCATACCCTCTGCCTGCGGAGGGAAGGGAACTTGCTCCCTTTGCAAGGTCAGGGTCCTGGATGGCGGTGGCCCCTTACTGCCCGAGACCCCGTACCTGTCGCCAGAGGAGATTGCAAGAAACGTAAGGCTTTCCTGCCAGGTCAAGGTGCGGATCGACCTGGTGATCGAAATCCCCGAAGAATTCTTCCTGGTCAAGGAATACAGGCTGAGGGTAGAAGGGATCGTTGATTTGAGCCCTACTATCAGGAGCATCCGCCTGAAGGTCTTGGAACCCGAAGAAGGTATCACGTTCAAGGCAGGGCTAAGTAAGAAGCACCTCTTCTCCCCGGTCAAGGGCTGCAATGATCTCCTTGGTCTTGTATCTCAGATCCTTAGCTGATGCTTTCATTCCCCGTCTCCCGAAAGCATATATTGAAGTACACACTTTCACCAACAAAGGTCAACCAGATTCTCAAGGATACCATCGGTAAAACCATTGACGAAACCAGCGTTGTGATATATACAGTTGCTTGTCTTTAAATGTTGCCTGTCTTCAAATAATGTTCCAATGGAGGGGGATATGGAGAAAGAAAGGCTTTCCTATCACGAATCAGTACAGCGCATGGTAGAAAAAATCCGCAAGGACGGAATAACCAACATGTGGGATCGTTATGAAGCCCAGGGCCTTGGAAACGATCCTGACAGGAGGTGCCCCTTTTGCATGGGCGGTGTGCGCTGTGATCTCTGTTCAAACGGTCCTTGCCGTGCCGATGCCGGGAAGGACAAACGGGGCGTCTGTGGAATAAGCGCTGACGGGATGGCCATGCGGATGATGGTCCTGAGGAATGTCTTGGGCTCCTCGACCTATCATTATCACACTGAACAGACGGTCCGAACCATGCGTGCAACCGCAAAGGGGCAGACACCCTTTACCCTGAGGGAGCCTGAGAAACTCAAGACTTTTGCATCACGGCTTGGAGTCGATACCTCCGGAACAACAGCGGACACAGCCCTCCGGCTCTGCGATTTCGTGGAGAGGGATTTCCACAGGCAGGCCCATGAGCCCAGCCAGATTGTTGCTGCCCTTGCGCCAGAAGAGCGTCAAGAGACATGGAAAAAGCTCGACATTTTTCCCGGTGGCATTTACGGGGAGATGCTCAGGGCAACCAGTTCTTGCCTGACCAACGTGGACGGCTATTATGTCAGCCTTGCCCTGAAGGCCATGCGCATGGGACTCGCCATGGCCTATCAGAGTCAGATCGTAAACGAGTATTGCCAGGACGTGCTTTTCGGCATCCCCCGGCCACACCGGATGCGCGTGGACCTCGGCGTGCTGGATCCGGAGTATGTAAATGCCCTCCCTAACGGCCATGAACCTTTTCTGGGCTTTGCCATGGTCCAGCTTGCCAGGAATCCCGAATGGCAGGAAAAGGCCAGGGCCGTTGGTGCAAAAGGTTTGCGCGTGATAGGATCCATCGAGACAGGGCAGGAAATGATCCAGCGCTGGGAGATGGATGAGGTGTTTTTCGGCTTCACGGGGAACTGGATCACGCAGGAGGCCGTGCTCGCCAGTGGATGCGTGGACCTTTTTGCCTGTGACATGAACTGCTGCATGCCCATTGACCCGATCTATGCGGAAAAATACCAGTTCAAGCTTATCCCTGTGAGCGACCTTGTGGCCTTCCAGGGGATCGAGGAACGGCTCGACTATGTCCCTGAGAAGGCAGAGGAGCAGGCTGCAACTTTGCTGAATATGGCCATCGAGAACTTCAAAAAACGCCACGGCAGGGTTGAACCTGTCACAGGCCTGACCATGAACGAGGCAATAGTGGGTTTTTCCACGGAGAGCATCCTGGAGGCATTGGGAGGCACACTCAATCCCCTTCTGGACGCCATGAAGGCAGGATCGATTCGGGGTATTGCCGGGTTGGTTTCCTGCACGTCTTTGCGTGACACCGGCCAGGACGTGCACACTGTCCGAATGGCGAAGGAGCTGATCAAGCGGGACATCCTGGTGCTATCCATGGGATGCGGGAATGCGGCCCTCCAGGTGGCAGGGTTGTGCAGGCCCGAGGCAAAGGACTTGGCAGGTAATGGCCTCAGAGGCGTATGTGATGCCCTCGGTGTCCCGCCGGTCTTGAGTTACGGGACCTGTACGGACACGGGACGTTGTGCGGATCTTGTTGCGGCTGTTTCCACTGCCCTGGGTTCTGTTCCCATTCCTGAGCTTCCGGTGGTTGTAGCCGCCCCGGAATACATGGAGCAGAAGGCCACTATTGATGCGATTTTTGCCCTTGCCTTGGGCCTTTATACCTATGTGAATCCCGTGCCTAACGTAACAGGCGCCCCGAACCTGGTAAGGCTCCTGACGGAAGAACTCTCCGGCATAACCGGAGGATTGCTCAACGTGAACACCGACCCTGTTGAGGCCGCTGACGCATTGCTGGGGCACATCGAGAAGAACCGCAAGAAACTGGGCCTGGGCTGACATGGCAAGGAGACAGCTCACAGTCCCCCTGAGGAAGAATGGGGGCACGGGGGGAAAGTTGATCCCAGAAAAGCCGCAGATTAGATGGAGTAGTATAGGAGAGTAGTTTTTGTTGCCTGTGAGGGAACGATGCCTGATCCATATGCTTAGGACACGGGATGACGCATTGTTAGGGGGATATGGAGAATGGATATAGAAGAACTCATTGCCAGGGGTGAGAGCGAAATCGATGTTGACGGGATATCTATCCCCGCACAGGTCTTGAAAAACCTGAAGGAAGAGGGATACTCCCACCTGAAAGTTTACCGGGACAACAGGACCATCACGGTATGGGGCAAGAACTGCTCAGCCTGCTTCACGGAAGAGCAACTTCATGAGATGGGGACTTGAATCAGAATCAAAGGAAGGCAAAGCTCAGCGGGCTCTTGCCCAAGTAGCCCTGGAAGCAAGAATGAACGCCTGATCTTGACATATCAGTAACGCCGCTTTCAAACAGGACGGGGCAATTGTTTCATCAAGCACGCCGCACAGGGAAGGGGGGAAGCGGGCAATCACGTACACAGAGGTTACCGCAGGATCAGTTGATGACGGCAAAGTGTTGAGGTAAGAATTTACAAGAATTGATTCTCAAAGCAATTCAAGAACCAGGGGGCCGATGTGAATAGCCAGAAAGGAAGAAAGGATATACGTTGTTTATGTTTCGGTTGCTGGCTCCAGGCCGGTGTGTTGGCGAGCGTTGAAGGAGGCAGAGTGGTCAAGCTGAGGGGAGAAGCTGACAACCCCGTTAACCAGGGCTGGATCTGCGAGCGATCCAAAGCCTTTATCGAGCATCTCTACCATGAGGATCGCCTGAATTATCCCCTGAAAAGAGCCGGGGAAAGGGGAGAAGGAAGATGGGAAAGAATCTCCTGGGATCAGGCGCTGGATGAAGTGGCGGAAAGACTGTCTCAGATAAGGGATGAGAGCGGCGCAGAAGCGGTTGCTTCCATCGGAGGTACGGGCAGGGGTTTTTCAGAGATGTTCAAGGTGAGGTTCATGAATCTTTTCGGCAGCCCCAACCACGCGAACGCGGGCCAGTGGTGTTCCGTGGTCAGCCGACAAATCCACGCGGCCATTTACGGCGCGGGCGCGAGCAGGGCAGTGAAACACCCCTGTAAATGTGCCGTCATATGGGGAGGCAATCCTGCCGAATCATTGGCCTGTTCGTTCAACAAACTTGTCAAAGCAAAGCGTGAAGGGACGAAATTCATTGTCATCGATCCCAAGTATTCAGAGACCGCAGGCAGGCTTTCTGACAGATGGCTACGACTCAGGCCCGGCACGGATGCCGCCCTCGCCCTGGGCTGGATTCATGTCATTATCAGGGAAGAACTCTATGATAAGTACTTTGTCGAGAACTGGTGTCACGGGTTCCAGGAGTTGAAAGAACGGGCGGAGCAGTATCCGCCTGACAGAGTATCTCAGATAACATGGCTTCCCGAGGATCAAATCATAGAAACCGCCCGCCTGTATGCCACAAGCAAACCGGCTTCCATCATCTGGGGTGTGAAATCGGATATGCAGGGTAGAAATGTGACCAGTCTCACCCATGCCAAGTGTATTCTCAGGGCTGTCACCGGCAACCTGGATGTTGTCGGCGGTGATATGCTCTCAGGCCCATGCCCGAAGGCCAATTATGGACCGGTCTTTGAGTACATGGACTTGTTGCCGGCGGAACAGAGGAGAAAGCAGATCGGCGCCGATAAATTCAAACTCTGGTGTTACCCTGGCTATGAACTGGTTCATAAAGTGGCCAGGCCATACTGGTATGACACTGGACTTTCATCCGGTTTCTTGCCCGGTTGCCATGGACCGGGTGTCTGGAAGGCGATTCTTGAAGGTGAACCCTATCAGGTAAGAGGGCTCATCTGTGGTGCAAGCAACCCGATGGTCGCCTATCCCAACACCAAAAGGGTCTACAGGGCACTGAAAAGCCCAAAGCTTGAGCTCTTTGTTGTAGCCGAACAGTGGCTCACACCCACGGCTATGCTTGCTGATTATGTATTTCCCATTACCAACTGGCTTGAACATCCCCAGGTCTATACACAGACTTTTCAAGGCAGCGGGAATGTGGCTTCCATTGGCGAGAGGGTGATCCCGCCCCTATACGAGCGACGAACAGATTATGAGTTCTACCGGGGTCTGGGCATGAGACTCGGACAGGAAAAATACTGGCGAAACACCCTTGATGAAGAGTGGGACTGGTGCTTAGAACCTCTTCTCGAAGAGTTCAATATGGCTTCCTCCCAGGAATTCGCCAGAAAGCAACGCTGGTGGACACCCCCTGTCGTGGAGAAGAGGTACGAGACTATCGACCCGAAAACCGGAGAGCCCAGGGGATTTGCAACCCCCACGGGAAAGGTGGAACTCTATTCCACAATCCTGGAAGAACTGGGGTACGATCCCTTGCCCTCTTACGAGGAACCCCCTGAGACACCTGTAAGCAGGCCGGACCTGGCTAAGGAATATCCCTTTATTCTCATAACCGGCGCACGATTTCGCCCCATGCACCATTCAGAACACAGGCAAATACGTTCGCTTCGCAAGCTTTACCCCTATCCCACCGCGGAAATCAATCCCGATACGGCCCGAAGACTCGGTATCGGTGAAGGGGACTGGATGATCATCGAGACACCCAGGGGCAAAATCAAGCAAAGGGCAAAGCTCACATCCAGGATACCCAGGAGAATGATAGAGGCCCAGCACGGATGGTGGTATCCCGAAGAGATAGCTTCAGATCCTGTGCTTTACAAGGCATTTGAGATAAACGTAAATATACTGACACCCGACGATGATGAATACTGCGATCCACCGACGGGCGCTGTGACCTTTGGCCCACTGATGTGCAAAGTCTACCCTGTGAAGAAGTTTTCCTAGGTCCGTGGATTACCTGTTTTTTCCTGGCAACAGCAAATCACTTCTACGCCCCCCGGGATTTTCCCCAGTGTTTTTTGCCTGAAAATACAGGCATTACCCCATTTCCCTGCTGAGCGACTTAAACTACCCTTTGCCTTAGAATAGCCTCGAATACACCCAAGGACAGAGAGCAGAAACCCCGGCATGGGAGCCGGGGGGAAGCGGCATGGCCAATCAAGATGGAATTCAAGCATGACGTTGCAATCATAGGTGCCGGTCTGGCAGGCCCGGCGGGCCTGGCAGCGGCCCATGACCTTTCCCATATGGGTCTTTCCGTGACCATCTTCGAGGCACAGAAAGAGCCGGGGGGAATGCTCAGGTACGGAATACCCGAATTCAGGTTGCCCCGTAAGATATTGAGCCGGGAGATCGAAGAAATCCTGGGTTTGGGCGTCCTGTTGAAGACAGAGACAAACATAGGCCGCGACATTGCCCTGTCCGAACTCATGAAGGGGCACGAAGCGGTCTTGCTTGCCATCGGCTGTTACGAGACCCTCTCCCGGGCCGACAGGGTCCTGATAATCGGAGGTGATCTCATATCCCTGGCCTTCACAAGGGCACTGCTTCACATGGGAAAAGAGGTCCTCTTCATGTTGAACGAGGAGGCCTTCTGGCCTGTCCGGTTCACCGAGGCCCTGTATGATGAGGTGGCCGACAGGCTCTCCTCCCTTGGTACAAAACCTCTCAGGTACCGAAAATTCAGGGGCATGACAGAGCTCACTGACCGGACCATAGAGGTCTGTCTGGAAGGCCAGGTAATCGAAACCGAGGTGATAGGTGCATTTTTTGGCCTTGTCCCTGACGTGGCCTTTCTTGCCGGGAGCGGATTTGCCCTGGACAGGGGACTGCTCGTTGACGAAACACTGGGCACCGGCCACGATGGAATCTATGCAGCGGGCGATTGCGCCCAGGTCTACCATCCTGACCTCTGCGATTACTGGGTGTCCATCGGCTATAGTAACGCCCTGACCCTGGGCAGGATCGCCGCCTTGAATGTCCTGGGCGAAGGACTGGAAGCCAGGACCTGCCGGAGCGGCATTTTCGACCTTCAGGGAGTCAAGGCCAATACCTCCTGGTGGACGGAGTTATGAGGATTGCGGACAGAGACATAACGGTGCAGATCTGTGGGATGTCCGGCAACTTGGCCATTGGAAAAGCAGCCCTGGACGCAGGGGTGAAGCTCTATTTCGCCTACCCCATAACACCCGCCACTCCGATCATGGAATACCTTTCCGGAAGACTTCCCCGACAGGGCGGAAAGGTTATCCAGATGGAGGAAGAGATATCGTCTATTGGCGCTGTTCCTGGATCTTTCTACGCAGGCAGAAGGGCCATGAAGATAACCTCCTTGTATCCCTATCACAAAGATATTATAAGGGATTTCATGGAAAGATGCAGGGAAGTGCTCCATGAGACTTTCAGCACAGGCATCATATATTGGAGGAAACAGGAAAAATGAACCATTTCCGGGTGCAGGAGCAACCCGTGGTTGCGATTTGATGCCCGCATATCGCGGATAAGACCTGCTCCCACACAGGCGCCCGGGATTGAGCTTTTGAACTTTTATTGATCCACTGAATCTGATTCTGCCTTAGGAGAGAATATGCCTGAGAACCTTACCCACAAAATCCTCGAGTCTCACCTCCTGGAGGGCAACCTCATCCCTGGAGAAGAGATCGGCATAAGGATAGATCACACCCTCCTCCAGGACGCCACGGGCACCGTGGCAATGCTGGAATTCGAATCCCTCGGCCTGGATACCGTTAAAGTGGAACTTGCAGCCCAATATGTGGACCATAATATACTCCAAACAGACTACAAGAATGCAGACGATCACATCTATCTCCAGACCGCCAGTGCCAGATACGGGATTTACTTCAGCAGACCGGGCAACGGAATATCCCACCAGGTACACATGGAACGCTTCGGGGTGCCGGGAAAGACCCTCCTGGGCGCTGACAGCCATACACCAGGAGCAGCAGGGGTCTCCATGCTCGGCATAGGGGCGGGCGGCCTGGATGTGGCCATGGCCATGGCAGGGAGGCCTTACTATTTCCCCTGCCCAAAGGTGCTTGGAGTAAATCTCCTGGGACGACTCCCGGACTGGGTAAGTGCCAAGGACGTCATCCTCGAAATGCTGCGCAGGTACGATGTCAAGGGGTGCGTGGGCAAGATCATTGAATACTACGGTCCGGGTGTTGAATCCCTTTCCGCCACGGACCGGGAGACCATCGGTAATATGGGAACCGAACTGGGAGCCACTTCGACCATATTTCCTTCAGACAAAAACACCAGAGCTTACCTGGTTGCCCAGGGGAGAGGAGATCACTGGGTGGAGCTGAAACCTGATGAAGGTGCCACTTATGATGAATACGATGAAATTGATCTCTCCTCCCTCGAGCCCCTAATAGCCTGCCCTTCTTCACCGGGCAACGTGGTCCCGGTCAGGGAAGTGGCGGGGATCAAGGTGGACCAGGCCATCGTAGGGAGCAGCGTGAACTCTTCCTACCGGGATCTAATGGTCTCGGCGAAGATGATCCAAGGGCGACGCATTCATCCAGCCACCTCATTTCATATTAATCCCGGCAGCAGGCAGGTCATCGAAAATATTACCCGAGACAACGGTCTCCTTGCCCTGCTCAGGGCAGGCGCCCGCATACATGAGTCCGGTTGCCTCGGGTGCATCGGTATGGGGCAGGCCCCCGGCACAGGCCAGGTCAGTCTGAGGACGTTTCCCAGAAATTTCCCGGGCAGGTCCGGGACCAGGGACGACAGGGTCTATCTCTGTTCTCCCGAGACTGCCACCGCCTCAGCCCTGAGAGGGGTGATTACAGATCCAAGGGAACTGGGCAGGGAGATGGAATACCCCCGCATAAAAGACCCTGAAAGGTACCTGGTGGACGTCTCCTCCATCATCGCACCCGGCGGGTCGGATGGAGAAACAGAGGTGATCAGGGGGCCAAATATCAGGCCTCTACCTCACATGGAGCCCCTGCCTGAAACTCTTGAAGCGGAAGTGGCCCTGAAAGTAGGAGACAATATCTCAACAGATGCAATCATGCCGGCAGGGTCAAATATCTTACCCCTGAGGTCCAATATCGAGGCCTTGAGTGAATTCGTTTTCAGCCAGATCGATCAGGATTTCCCCAGACAGTGCAAGGAAAAAGGTAGTGTGGTCGTCGTGGGGGGTGAGAACTATGGCCAGGGGTCCAGCAGGGAACACGCGGCCCTCGTCCCGAGGTACCTTGGCGTTCGAGCAAAGATTGTAAAGAGCTTTGCCAGGATCCACATGGCAAACCTCTGCAATTTCGGGATCATACCATTGAGATTTCGGGATCCGGGAGAGTATGATTGTTTCAGGAAAGGGGACGCGGTGATCATCCGCGATATCAGGCAAAGGTTGTTGAGGGGCGACAGGGAGGTCCCTGTCCAGGTGGGCGACAGGGAAGTCATGACTGTCCTGGATGTCTCGGAACGCCAGAGAAAATTTCTGCTTGCCGGAGGCGCGCTTAACTACGTAAAAGAAGAGATCAGGGCCGAAAAGGAACAACAGGCTTAAGTGACTGGAGGAGAAAATGACCGAAGTGGCGAACGTAAAGAACACCGGGCTAAGGGGAGTGACTGTAGCG
This sequence comes from Deltaproteobacteria bacterium, assembly GCA_019308525.1. The sequence continues at coordinate 8,705 of JAFDIC010000022.1, read as the reverse complement.
GATGCAAAGATCAGTTTCATTGACGGAGAGAAGGGCGTCCTCATATACCGGGGTTACAGAATCGAAGAACTTGCCGAGAAGCCTTCCTTCATGGAAGTGGCATTCCTCATCTTGAACGGGCACCTACCCAGGGATGGTGAGCTGGAGGAATTCCAAGCAGTCATCAGGGATCTCAGACACATCCCCGGCTACATGTATGAATCTACAGATCCTTGCCCGCAGAATCAAAGCCTATGGACGTGCTTCAAGCCTCAATACCCCTTCTTGCCATGGACGACCCAGATCTCGAAGATGACTCAAGGGCGGCAAACGTCAGGACCGCCATGGGACTGATAGCCCGTCTGCCGTGCCTCGTTGCCGTCTACAAGACCATGGAGCCAGGGCCAAGTACCTCAAGTCCATGGCCTTCCGCCTTGGCGAGAAAAGGGGAAAGAAACGCTGGTACCGGTTGTCAACTGAAGCAGCCCGCGTCCGCGTCCTGTCATTGCTGCGGTGATGGGCCCTTCAAGCGCCCCAGCACCCTGTCCGCAGCTTCCAGGGCATTGTCAATATCTTCTTTCCTGTGCCCGCCTGACAGGTACCACCTGCCGCCCCACATGATGAGCACGCCCTCCTGAGCCATGAGCATGCGAAACCTGTTCTGGAGGTCCACGTCCGCATCCCGGAGGTCCCTTATGCTGTATGCGGACTCCTTGTCCGTGAAATGAAGGCAGAAGACACCTCTTGGACCCTGTATGAGTGAAGGTATACCATGCCTGTTGCACAGCTCCTTGAGACCATCCATCAGGGCTCCCTGAAGCTCATCGATCTTCCGGTAGAAGGCCCCTTCATCCCTCTCGAGGACCCTCAAGGTCGCCAGGGATGCTGCAACTCCCATGGGGTAGCCGTTGAAGGTCCCGGCACTGATGACTCGCCGCTCGAGAAGCAGGTCCATCAATTCACGTTTTCCCGCCACCACGCCGATAGGGAAGCCAGCGGCGAGCCCCTTTCCAAATGTGGCTATGTCGGGTGTAACGCCGAACAGTCCCTGCGCGCCTGACAGCCCTATCCTGAAGCCAGTTATCACCTCATCAAAACTCAGCACTATTCCGTATCTTGTACAAAGCTCCCTCACCTTTTCCAGGTAGCCAGGCCTCGGGGGACAACACCCCCCATTACACATGACGGGCTCCATGTGTATCATCGCCACCTCTTCTCCGTATTCCCTCAGGATCTCTTCCAGGACCCTCACATCATTCCATGGTAGCTTGAAGGATTCCTTGAAGGCCCCCGGAGCCCTACCCTCTGTGTACAGGGGATCCTCCTCGCTCTCAACGGCAAAAGGCCTGTCTTTGCTCCCGGTTTCCGAAACTCCGCCCAGGACATTGTCAAGCCACCCGTGGTAATGTCCTTCGAACCTGATAAAATAGGGCCTCCTGGTGTATGCCCTTGCAAGTCTTATGGCCAACTGAACCGCCTCCGTCCCTGTCACGCAAAACCGAATTTTTTCCGCACATGGTACATATTGCACGAACCTCTCCGCCACCTCTACCTCCAGGGGCGTCTGAGCGGCCCCGGAAACCAGGTAATAAAGGGTGTCCAGTTGCTCCTTCAGTGTCTCTATGTATTCAATATTCCTGTATCCCAGCAACCCTGATCCGGCACCGCACATGAAGTCGATGTACTCGTTGCCATCCACGTCCCAGATGTGCGCGCCCTCCCCCTTGACAGCGAAAAGCGGAATTACCCCCACCGGGGCCCTGAGGTTGCTTTGGGGCCCGGGCATCACATTGCTCGCCCGTTCAAGCAGGAGTTTCGATTGGTTTTGCTCAATACTGTCAACTTGCTTGTCCATCAATACTTTGCCCTCCCTTTCTTGATATCAAGGATGATAGGTATCAGGACGACCAGAAGACACGCCATGACAAAGCCCAAGGAGATGGGCCTGGACACAAAAATGATGGGACTGCCTTCAGACATACTCAGGGACTCCCGCATTCTCTCCTCGATAATGGGTCCGAGCACGAAACCCAGGACCCAGGGGACGAGAGGCCACTCCAGGCGGAGCATTATGTACCCCAGGACTCCCATGAATATTGCGACCCCCATTTCAAACACCTGTAGATTCATGGAATAGATGCCCAGAAGGGATATGACCATTACGCTCACGGCGAGTATGGTGTTGGGTATCCTCACTATGGTCGCAAAGGGCCGCAAGAACAGTGCGAGAAGGACAAAGGCCACGATGTTGATCATCAGCATACTAAAATAGATAGTATAGATAAGAACAGGCTCCTTAACCAGCAAGAGGGGCCCGGGATAAATACCATTTGCCGTAAAAATCCCCAGGAGAAGAGCTGCCAGCGCTTCACCGGGGATGCCGAGGGTCAAGAGGGGGATCATGGCCCCCGCGGGCACCGCATTGTTACCCGCCTCTGATGCAATACACCCTTCAGGGTTCCCCTTGCCGAAACTTTCCGGATTCTTTGAAGATCTTTGTGCTTCCGTATAGGCAAAAAATGAGGCGGTAATAGACCCTGTGCCTGGAATCAAGCCAACGAGAGTACCAATCACCCCTGACTTTACTATCGTCACCCTGTACCTGAAGGCCTGGATGATCTTGCTGAAATCCAGGGTGCTCCTGGTGAGATTAAGAGTATCGGTTTCCATTATCTTCCTCTCAAGGAGAAGCAATGATTGCCCAATACCAAAGAATCCCAGACACATGGGTGCCACGTTGAGGCCGTTCTGCATTTGGGTGGTCCCGAAGTCGAACCTCGGCACAAGGGTCCCGGGATCAATGCCCACGGTACTGAACCAGAGGCCCAGGGATGTTAAGAGTATCCCCTGGGCAAGCTGCCTCCTGTTCATCATAATTACGACCACGAGGCCGAAAACCGCTACCATGAAGTACTCGGGAGAACTGAAACTCGCGGCCACCCTGGCCAGGGCCGGTGCCATTATCATAAGCATGAATACACTTATTATCCCCCCTGAAAAGGAACCCACTATAGCCGCAGACAGGCCCAGTTGTGCATCTCCCTTTTGCGTGAGGGGATAGCCGTCCAGGGACGTGATCATTGAGGAAGGCACACCTGGTGTGCGCAGCAACACCGCTGGGACACCTCCTCCGAAGTATCCACCGCAAAAGACCCCCAGGAGCATTGACAGGGCAATATCCGGTGGCAACGAGTAGGTAAAGGGCAACAAAATGACCATCCCCACCATTGGACCTATTCCCGGGACTATCCCCACAACTATACCCATAATCCCGCCGAATGTCAGTGCAGCCATATTGCTTATCGTGAATGTGTTGGCAAGGCCTGCGCCAATCGTCTCCCACACGGTGCTATCCTCCAAACAGGCTGAAGATCAAAGGCTCAGGGAACCAGATGTGAAGAAGGTATTTGAAGATGGCCACTATGACCAGCGTATATGTTATGGGGATGAGAAGATTTATCTTTAGATCCCTGTAACCCAGCAAGTAATAGGCAGAGACCAGGAAGAGCAGTACTGACGCTTCAAGCCCGATGTATGAAATACCGGCCAAAAAAAACACTATGAGCAAAACTACCGTACCAGCAGGCCGCCGGGGCCAGCCGCGTCCGTCCAAATACCACTCTGAATCCGGCGCGGGCCTGATGAGGCGCAGGAGCGGAGGAATCGAGGAGGCAACCATGAGGGACAGTATCATCAGGGGAAATATCTTTGGGCCCTTGTAAAAGGGATACGGTACAGCGGTCGTATCGATCTGGATCCTCAGGGTGAGCAATAGGGCCGCAGCAAAGGCCCCCAGTACCGTGGAAAAGAGGTCATGGAACCTGCTTCTTGAACCAGTTGAGCTATCTTTCTCGTCTCCCGGCATGTGAAAGGACCCAAAACAAGGATGCCCGGGGGGAATGCCCTCGATGACGCAGAGCATCCCTTCGGGCATCATCTAGTCTTAAGATGACAAGGGCACCCACTACTTCTTCTTGATCAAATTCAACTCTGTCATGACTTTGGTGAAATATTCCCGTTCGGCCGCAATCTGTTTTTTCGCCTGCTCGCTCCTCATGTTGAGAAGAATTACACCCGTATTCTTGATGGCTTTTTTGACTTCAGGCTGCTCCACGGCATTGAACCAGGCGGTTTCAATCCTGTCGCGAACCTCCTTGGGAGTGCCTCTCGGGGCAAAGAGGCCGAACCACACCATGTAGTCTTTCCCGAAGCCCTGCTCAGAAACAGTTGGAACTTCCGGGCAAAAATCATATCGCACAGGGCTCATAACTGCAAGGATCTTGACCTGACCCGTCTTCACGTAATCGGCCACATAGGGAATACTCACCGTGATGACATCCATATCTCCCGAGGTGAGCAGCAGCGCACTTAGGTCGCCAAAGGCGGTTTCCTTCCACTGGAAACCGCCATTTATTGCTATGTTCATGGCAATGAGAGTGGGGACCGTACCCAATCCCCAGTGTCCCAGCTTCACTTCATGCGTCTTTGCATACTCGGCCAGTTCTTTGAGATTGTCGTAAGGTGCGTCACCCCTGGCCGCCAAGAGAAAGGAAGACGCCCACACCAGGCTGATAACCTCAAAATCCTCTATCTTGTAGGGAGTGACACCGCGAATCGGCTGGGTAAGCATGGGACCGATAGATGAAAGGGCAAGCGTATGACCGTCTGGCTTGCTTTGGGCTACAAAATTGGTTCCTATTATTCCACGACCTCCTGCCTTGTTGATGACCTTGACCGGAACGCCAAGCTCCTTTGACAGGTAGGGAGTCATCTTGTTGGATATGATTGTCGAAGAGTCATTTGTTGGAGGCCATGGAATGGTAATGATGATCGGCTTTGTAGGCCATTTTGCCACCGCCTGATTCACGGTTCCAGCCAGTACCAACCCGGCGAGCAACACCAAAAGCATAACCCTGACTAACTTTTTCATACTATTCCCTCCTTTCCTGCGTTTATGTCTTAGTATTGTGAAACAACCACTTATGTCAAGCCAATCTACCAAACGACCCCTTGAAGCCCCTGGATTGGGCTCTCGGGGCGGAATTCATCAATCGTGCCCGCCCCTTCTTCCTCTTTGCCCTAAGCAGGCGGCAATTCCTTGAACTGTGGGCAATAATCCGGCGGGTAGCGGTGGGCCCGAAATATTCCCCAATGGACCTCACCATCCAGGCTTGGCTCGGGTCGCACCCAGTGCCAGACAATTTCCTTGTCTCTTGTGACTTCAAAAACAACACCATTCCCCCCGGAACATATCAACGTGTTCCCATTGGGGAGACGATCCGCTCCACTGATAAAAGGGGAGAAATGGACGCGTCCCTTTACGTACCCTTCGATCCCGAAATGCGGCTCACTCTGCCATACTACATCACCCGTCTTGATATCCACTTCCACGGCCCGAGAAATGTACCTGTACATGGAATTATCGTAGATCAGCATGTTGCCCTCTCCGGGCAGGCCCGGGGCGATCAGGTGCGCATCATGGGGACCGCCCATGGTCTTCTCATCCCTGATATCACGATGTTCCACTTGCCCTGTTTCCTCGTCCAGATAAGCCATGTTGCCCCAGCGCCAGACAATTTCCCCGGAATCCCTGTCAATGATGAAGGCCCCGTCCGTGTGACGACTACAGGAAAGGATATTGCCATTGGGCATTACGTCGATGGTGTTTATATGGGTCCATTCCTCCCTGGGATGAATGGCCCCTATGATATCAATATCCGGGTCAAAGTGCTCTATTCCGCGCCACTCCCATTGGGTTTTCCCTGAAGAGTCTATTTCCCGGAAGTAATCACAAAACATGGTTCCATCCCTGTGCTCCGTACCCTTTTGCCCTCCTCGCACCCTCGCTGCCAGTTCCGGAGGAACAACTTCCCATCCTACATACACGTAATTCCCGTTGTTCAACTTCCTGAAATCATGGTGCATATTGGGATCAAAGTGCTCAAAGAGGCTCTGCCCTTCCCAGTCAAACTCCATTAGTAGGCCCGTAGCTCCCCCCATATGGTATTCATCAAACCCGGGTCTTTTGGGGTGTTCCCTGGAACACCTGAAAACAGCCACGAGGTGGCCGTCGGGCATGAGTCGAGCGTAGAAAGGGGGGTAAGGCGTCGTCCAGGAATGAACGATTTGTCCTTCCATGTCCATCAAGAATACCTTGCCTGTGACCAGGTTGGGTTTTGGGGCGAACCTGCCCGGCATAGGCGTAAACAAGGTATAGCCTCTGAAGGCCTTCTCTCTATCGTAATGAGCAACTCCGGATTCATACTTATAGGGCCATGCCATTTCTTTTTCTCCTTTCTTCATCTCAAGATCAACGGCGCCGGGGAGACCATGTCTCCCACTGCAAGGCACCACTCTGAATTATTGCCCGAGAAAAATCGGGCCCGCATTGTTAATATCCCAGGTTGCGAAAAACGTCAAGGACCTCTGGCCCCGAGGCAGATTTTTTTCTGACGCTTGTGTTTACTCCTTGTCCTATGATAGTTTCATATTGAATCGAGTGTCAAATGTCTCTGTCCTACAGACATATCTGGGGTATTTCAGGGCTTGGCCTGTGCTTCATGTTCCTCTATCTCTCCCGAATATCTCCGGAGTTCGATTACGGCATTGCCGACATAGAAAAGCCGATCATTCCTATGGTCTTGCTATTGATGGGAGCAGGCGCCCTGTATCTCCTCGCCCTTGCGCTGCTGAGAACAACGCCTTCCCGCAAGATACTGATCATCTGGATTATTGCTGTCGGTATCTTTTTGCGTCTGTCCATGTTCAACTCCCCTCCCATGCTTGAAGATGACCATTACAGGTACCTGTGGGACGGTGCAGTGCTGGCAAAGGGCTTCAATCCATATCGATACTCGCCTCGAGATATACTGGACGGAGAAAAGAACTCGATTCCTTACGAGCTAAGGCAATTGGCCCGAGAGTCCGATCCTGTAATTGAAAGGATCAACCATCCATGGCTCAGGACGATCTATCCGCCTGTTGACCAGATCGCCTTCGCCCTCGCCCACCTGATCAGGCCCTGGAGCTTGAACTCCTGGCGATTCATCCTTTTTGTCGCAGACCTGATCACACTCTATCTCCTTTTTTCTATCCTGAGGAGAAATAACCTGCCGCTGCACCATCTCGCCATCTACTGGTGGAACCCTCTTCTCATCAAGGAGATATACAATTCCGGGCACATGGAAGTAATCATGATGCCCTTTCTCCTGGGGGTGCTGATATTTTCGATGAAAGGGAGATACGTTCCGGCCTCTGCTTTCGTGGGCCTTGCTGCGGGCACCAAGTTTTGGCCTGCTATCCTCATAATCATCGTCTTACGTCCATTGATCCGGAATATCAAGCAACTTGCTCCTGCGGCCCTGGTTTTTGCGGTCCTCTTCCTTTTCTCCCTTTACCCCTTCTATCTCACTGGATTGGACCCTGAGTCCGGATTGACCGCTTACAGGAAGTACTGGGAGATGAACGACGCCCTTTTCATGGTGATTCTATGGGCGTCACACTGGCTGATAGGCGTCTCGGGGCTCGACTCCTGGAATGCCCAAGGGGTTGCGCGTGTTCTTGCCTTCTTCATGGTTATCTGCTGGTCTCTTTGGATATGCCGGAAAGAAGACTCTGGACCTCTGGCCTGGAACCACAGGTTCTTGATGGTTACAGCGGCCCTATTCCTCTTGAGTCCTACCCAGTTCCCATGGTACTCCCTCTGGCTGTTGCCTTTCCTTGCGATCCAGCCCCGGTTTTCCCTCCTCCTCTTGTCGTTTTGCCTCCCAATCTATTATCTCCGTTTCTATCTTGAGGCAAAAGGATTGACAGGCCTGTATGACAATACCATCGTCTGGTTCGAGTACCTGCCGGTCTGGCTTATGATCCTCCTGGAGTGGTACAAACATCGTAGAGGCCCTGCCGCGGCCACCGGAGGGCTCGTTTGAAATGAGGGATTCCCATAGAATATCCGTCATAATCCCTGCACTGAATGAGGCCAGGTCTATCGGCAAAGTGATATCATCCCTCCCATCCTGGGTGGATGATATCATTGTTGCTGATAATGGCTCCAGTGATGATACTGTGCGGATCGCAAGATCCCGTGGGGCCAGGGTAGTCCATGAACCGAGGAGAGGATATGGTTCCGCCTGCCTTGCAGGCATCCACTCCCTTGGGAAGGCCGATATCGTGGCCTTTCTGGATGGAGATCTCAGTGACTATCCCGAAGAGATCTACAGGCTTGTTGACCCCATAATCCAGGGAAGGGCCGACCTTGTCATAGGCTCGAGAATTCTCGGGAAAAAGGAAAAGGGGGCATTGACCCCCCAGGCCAGGTTCGGGAACTGGTTATCCTGTCTTCTCATTCGTCTCTTCTGGGGCTTTTCTTTTACCGACCTCGGGCCTTTCAGGGCCTTCTCCCTCCCATCCCTCATGAAGCTCAACATGGCTGACCCTGACTATGGTTGGACGGTGGAAATGCAGGTGAAGGCCGTACAAAATCAACTCCGTATCCTGGAGGTTCCCGTCAACTACCGCAGGCGCCTTGGAAAATCCAAGATATCCGGTACCCTGAGGGGCGTCATCCTGGCAGGCACCAAGATACTGTTCACCATCTTCCGCCTTGCAATATCATCAAGGCCATCCGGGTAAGAAACCCTCGGGTGCTCCCAGAAAGGTCTTTCTACGGGAACGGTCGTCCCTCCTGAAGGAATTTCAAGACACTTTCTTCGATAACCACCCCCGGA
>JAFDIC010000324.1 GCA_019308525.1 Deltaproteobacteria bacterium | reverse complement strand
CCGGGGATATGGGCGTAGTACTCAATCGCACTGGGCATATCCTTCTTGAGCGTCTCATAAGCCATCCTGTTCAAAACGTTTATCTTCTCACCCTCATAATCAAAGTAGCTTTGAGGCCAGAAAGACCGTCCCCTTTTACCATTGTCCTCCGTAAAGTCCCTGATTATGTTGAGCTTTTGTAGAAACAGGCCAAAAGGCACAGCTCTGCGGCGCAGTTTCAAATAGGTGTCCTCACATATGTTGCTGCCCCTCATTCTCAATAAATCCGTCAGGTAGAGACCGACTGTACCCGCCACGTAATAACAATATTCATTAAGATCTTCCGGTGTTAAGATCTCCCTTGTAAGAAACTCGCACATACCCGTGGCCATCTCTACCGTCCACTTTTTTGACAAGTCCCTTTCCTCCCTTGGCAGGGTGTTGTAAAGACCGATGGTCGCCTCGTAGTTTTTGAAAACAAAGGCCTCTTCGTGAGGTGTGACCTGAATCATTCGCTCCTGTACTTCAGGAGAAAACTTGTCTCGTTTCAAATAGTCGCAAAACTTCCGGATCAGGTTTCTCTTTTCGACCAGTGCCAGAGCGCTGGAATCTTCTATAGTGTCAATTGCCTTGTTAAGGTTATATTGAACCATGACAGGAATCTTGAAGCGGTTATCCAGGTTAAGGATGGGTATAGCAAAACTCCGAGACTGCTTGATAAGGGATTCTTCGTTGGAGCTGATCCACTTATTCAAATTGGAATTCTCCATCTTCACCCCATCATCCACCACACCTGTAATACCATTGTTCCGGCCGAGCACAAGATTCAAAAGGTTTCAACGGATTAGCAGGGGCAGCATTTCTTGCTTTGAGAGCCCATCTCCAGCAGACCCCTTCCTCAAGCTCGCTCAGGGGGAGCGTAACAGCAACCGTGGCACTAACGACACGCTAATGGCACGCACCCTGCCAAAGAAAAGGCAAAGGCCCTATTCAGATACATGTTTCCTGGAGAGGATATCCTCCCTCCTGTAACTGGCCCTTACCGTAGTCTTTATACCACCCCGTACGTTGAAGTCACCAACTATTTCTACGCTTATGGGGTCGCACGCCCTCACGAAATCATCCAAAATCTTGTTTACGACATGTTCATGAAATATGCCGACGTTTCGGTAGAAGAAGATATACTCCTTGAGGGATTTCAGCTCGATACATTTCTTGCGGGGGATATAGCGAATCGTGACCGTAGCAAAGTCGGGCAAGCCTGTCTTTGGGCAGATACAGGTGAATTCCGGTATAGACATCTCAATGGTATATTCCCTGTCACTGTACTGGTTTGTCCACGTATCTATTCCCGGGGTCTTCAGAGTGCGAATATCTTCCTGAAGGTCTTCGTAACTCCCCTTTTTCATACCCAAATTTCCTTCAAGATTTCGGCAGAAATCTCCGCTCAGCCCTGTTGTTGCTATAGAAAATATCTTGCATCTCGACTTAAGTCAATGAAAAGAGTGGGCAGTTCGATTTTGGGTATTCCAATAAAGATCCGGGGCCTTTTGCCAGGGAACAAAGGGCCACAGGGGTTTTTGCAATACCCTATGCGGCCATTTTGGCCTTGCTCAGGAGTTCGCCCCTCGCACTGATGACTACTTTCTCAATGGGGACCTTTCTCCCTGCCAGCTCCATGCCTCTCTCAACTATCAAGGGCAATCCCTGGCAGCAGGGGACCTCCATCACCACTACCGTTACGCTCTTGATATCCGCTGTCTTGAAGATGGCAGCAAACTTTTCTATGTACTCCTGCTGGTCATCAAACTTGGGGCATCCCACCATCACGGCCTTCCCCCTCAAGAAATCCTGGTGGAAATTCGGATAGGCCACAGGAGTGCAGTCCGCAGCCACGAGGAGGTCGGCACCCTTCAGAAAGGGGGCGGTCGGCGGAACCAGTTTGATCTGTACTGGCCAGTGAGACAATTCCGACGCGGCCCTCGAATGGGGCGTGCTTTCACTCACGCCATGGGTAGGCCCCTGTTGCCCGAAAGATTTCAACTGGGTGGAAGGGCAACCACAGGGCAAGATCTCTTCTTGTTGGCCTTGCTCCACGTCCGAAGACTTCAAGTGCTCTTCCACTGCCTTTTCGTCGAATTCCTCGGCCTCTCTCTCCACAACCTGGAGCGCTCCCGTGGGGCACTCACCCAGGCACGCGCCAAGGCCGTCACAATATATCTCTGAGACCAGCCTTGCCTTGCCATCAATTATCTGCAAGGCCCCTTCCGCGCACGAAGGAACACAAAGCCCGCATCCGTCACACAGGTCTTCATTAATCTCTATGATCTTCCTCTTTACTTTCATGTTATTCTCCTCTTAAAAAATGTTATCGTCAATACCCTAACCTCAAGGTCAAAAAGCATCGAGTTATCCCTATGGCTGCTTATCCTGTTCCAATAACACCTCAGATGCCAACCTCTTTCCGCTTTCGGTCAAAAACAACTCGTCAATCTTCGCAACCAAAGATCCCCTGTCGTGGGGCTCCTTCTTGTATTTTTCTTCCAGGTTCACTATGAGGTCCGCATCGTAGACGCTCTTGAAATTGATATCATCATCAGGCCTGGGGTGGTGGTGGTGGCCAACGATGTCGCATACCTCATCGATGATTTCTTCCCTCGTCCCAAGGCTGTTCAAGATCTCCCGGGCAATGGGAGGCCCTTCCATTTCCTGATACTTGGCTGCCGTGCTCTGATACTTCCTTTCGGCCTCCTTGATCCCTATGTCGTGGAGATAGGCTGCAGTCAGGATAACGGCCAGGTTTCCCCCCTCATTCTTCCCGATTTTCTCTGCATACCTTGCCACGCGGCTGGCATGCCCGATTCGTTTGAAGTCTTGTTTAAAGTAACGCTTCATTTCGATTGCCACCCTGTCCTTCAAGAGGTCTTCCTTTTGGGCGATAAGCTCCGGGGGGAGGTCCCCGATGCACTGCTCTGCGTACTGACAATATGCCGCACACCCGAAATCCATACTGGGGTTCAGGAAGCGATGCCCGCAATTCCTGCACCTCCGTGTTGTGTCGTCTTTGAAGAACTCCACCTCATGCCCACATTCGGGGCATTTCGCCTCGAATATGGCTCCTGGCTTCCAGTACCTGCTATCCTGACCCGGGCATTTCATGGCGATCCTCCCTTCCCTTTAAGCCTCTCCATGTTTCCCTAATTGACAAGATCCATTTTTTCTTGCCACCTTTATTGTTCGATTCCATTAAACCAAATACTCTTTCCATTGTCTTTGACCTAGGTCAAAAGGCCGTTTATTCAAGGCCCGTTATTCTTTTTTTCCAAGAATAGACCAATCTATCTGTACCTGTCCTTGACCTAGATCAACAGAATGAACTGCCCAGCAGCAAGCTGCGGGGAACTGGACCCAAAGAGAGATCAAGCCTCCTAGGGGTAGATCTTGGGCTGTTCTTCTCTAATTTCTTACCGCCCGTTGCCCAGGATACCAATTGTAACTATCGAGAGTAAAAGGCTTTTTCTCTTTTCCCTGACAGGCAGAGGGCTTTATTACCAGGTGCATCAATCTCCCGTGATGCGGCCTTAATCAGACTCCCAGGGGAAAATACCCTGTATGAAGGCCTCGGTCTTTCCCCCCGGGAAGCACCGGGACGAGCGATATAGCAACTCGATCAGGGAGCCGCCATCGTGGGCTCGATAATTTCCGTTGATCTCCCTCCAGGAGTGATGTTATGCATGGAGAGAGAAAGATCATTGAGCAAAGAGAGGGGATATCCACATGGAACAAAAGGCAGTCCAGGACTACTACCCTGAGGAATTCAGCCACTGTTACGGCTGCGGAAGGCTGAACGAGCACGGACTTCATATCAGGAGCTACTGGGACGGCCAGGAGAGCGTTGCAACCTTCATTCCGAAACCCTATCACATGGCTGTCCCCGGCTTCGTGTACGGAGGCCTCATCGCTTCAATCATAGACTGTCACGGCACTGGCACGGCCGCCGCCGCCACCTACCAGGCCGAAGGCAGGGAGATGGGAACCTATCCCCCACTGCGTTTTGTGACCGCGTCTCTTCACGTGGATTTTCTTGCCCCGACCCCCCTCGGTGTACCGCTTGAAGCCCGGGGCAGGGTCAAGGAGATAAAGGGGAAAAAGGTGGTGGTCGATATTAGCTTGACTGCGGGCGGCAAAGTATGTGCCAGGGGCGAGGTCGTGGCCGTCCAGATGCCCAAGGATATGATGGAATCCTGAGAACTACACCTCATCCCGGCCAGAATGAGAGAAGACACCCGCCGGTCATGATTGTGGAGATCATTTTATGACCCCTTGTTGAGGAGCGCGGCCCTGCTCAGAAATACCTTGGGTCTTACAAGAAGACAGAATCCCGCCTCTTGAGCTTTTTGGATGGTTCTCTCAAATTCCCTCTTTGACACGTGGAATGATGGCTCTGCCAGAAGGAGTTGCCCATCGGGTTTAAGCGATTGCTCTATCTGCGCAAAGAAACGCCCTTGGTCAGGGATTTCATGTACCATGTAGAAGGCAAGAGCAAAGTCTGCTTCCCTTGGGATATCTATCCTGTCCTCTCCGCACCTGAGCAGTATGATCCGTTCCTCCAAATCCGTCCCCTGGACCTTCCGCCTGAGCTCTTGAAGCATCTCTTCCTGTAAGTCAACAGCAATGACTCGTCCCGCCCTGCCAACCATCCGAGCCATTTCGATCGAGAAAAAGCCCGGGCCGCAACCCA
>JAFDIC010000323.1 GCA_019308525.1 Deltaproteobacteria bacterium | reverse complement strand
TTGGCAAGATAGACATAGCCCGAGGATGAGGCGAGCCTCCCCCTGGAATCGAACACTGCCACATTGCTCGAAAAGGTTATTTCATCGTCGAACGAACTCCCCATAGGACTGGAGGCGCTTCCGTGACCGTATGCCACTCCACTTCCATAATCGGACAGCACCACGGTCTTCTCAATCGTATTGTCCCCTGTGGTGGTCCAATCTCCATCGCCCGCATCCGAACACACCAAATAACCGTCCGACTGAAAGACAATGGCCCAATCGGCGCCGCTCTTTATTGCTCCTATTCTTGTCATCTGCATGTTCGAATAGAGATCCCTCGCTGCACTCCTCAACCTGTAATCGGGCAACCAGGCGGAAAAGCCGGGGATTGCAATGGCTGCCAGGATTCCGAAGATGCATACAAGGGCGAGGAGTTCCACGAGGGAAAATCCCTGGAAGTCGCCCCCCTTTCCCTTGATCTGAAAGAATTTCATATCTCTCTCCCACGAATCTCTTGAATGCTTTGGCAGGTATTCTTACAGCAAAACCTGTGCCATCGGCTCAGAAACCCCTAACATATTCTCTTTCCAGCATATTTGCTCTTTTCGCCAGCAAGAGAAGCCTTTGCGCTCTGTTAACTTTTTTGCCATCTGTAAAAAAAGTTGCCATTTTCCGCCTTCTCCCTCGGCAACCCCTTGATTCTCTGGACTGATGCGGGGCAGGAAATAGGGCAGACCACCAAGGAAATTTCCCTAACCATTTGACCTGTAGGCTTTTTCTTGTTGAATTTTGCCTCCGTTGCTGTAATCTAGCCCTTGGCAGACCTGAGAACCCAGGCCATGGCATTTCAAGAGGAAGGTCAAATGAACCCCTTTCGCGCCGGGGAGAGAAGCGGCTTCACCCTTATGGAACTGGTAGTGGCAATGATCATCCTGGGCATTCTGGCGGCCATCGCCATCCCCGGCCTGACGCGCTGGCTTCCAGGGTACAGGTTGAGGACCGCGGCAACAGAGCTTTACTCCAACATCCAACTGGCCAAGATGGGAGCCGTGAAAGACCGCGCCAACTGGGCCATCCTGTTTGACCTGTCTTCCGACAGTTATGTAATCTGCTCGGGAGACGGCGGGGACGGCGACTGGAAGGACGGTGACGAGACCGTCGTGAAGAGGGTAAACCTGTCCGACTATGAAAGCGGCATCAGCTTTGGCCACGGGAATGCCACGGTCCCCATCGGAACGACCTTCGGCGACAACGTCACATACAATTCCAACGTGGCCGTGTTTAACCCCAGGGGCACGTGCAGCAGCGGCTATGTTTATATCCAGCATTCTAGGGGGACCGCGACTTATGGCATAGGGACCCGGAGCAGCGGGGTTGTCCGTCTGCTCAAGTGGGACGATTCGGATTCATCCTGGAAATAGGAGGGCTCCCCTTGTTGTGCGGATGGGGGAAGGGTAAACTGAAATCTCCGGGAATACCCATGGGTAAGGGCAGGGTACAACACCTGCATTCTTTCCACCGGCATCCCACTGGATTCACACTCCTGGAGACCCTCGTGGCAATGGCCGTTGGCGTGGTGGTGTTGGGAGCCATGTATTTGACCTTCAAGTCCCAGCGAGAGTCCTACCTGGTACAGAACCAGATATCCGCCACTCAGCAAAACGCAAGGGCGGCCCTCTACGTGATCACCCGTGACATACAGATGGCAGGCTACTACACCAGTTTTGATTCTTCCTCTTACAGCATGGATTGGGATGAACTTGACGGCGATGAGGAATCCATCCGGCCCCTCATATACGGGAGGAACAACATAATGGGGCAAGATGACGGCGTAAAGGACAACACGGACCTCATCGTTATCGTCAAGTCAAGTGGCAAGGGCAGGCAATTAACCTCGGGGGAGGCCGCTGTTGGAAATGTCGTAGCCGGCTCCCTCCGGGACGTGGACAACCTCCGATCAGGTAAATGCGCCCTGCTGGTAAAGCGAGACCTTTCCGTTGCAGAATTCTTTCGAGTCCAGGATGATTCCGGAGACATGATCCTGCCCTTTATGCTCCGGGAGGCTTACGAAGAGGGGGACTGGATCTACCGGGCCGATGTCATTATCTACTATGTGGATGATAACCCGGATCACCCCGGCCTGAGGAGGAAAAACTTGGGATCCAACCAGGGGGCACAGGTCGTGGCCGAAGACATAGACGACCTTCAGTTTCGATACCTCCTCAGAACCGGCAACTGGATCGACGCTGAAGACACCGACTTCAGGGAAAAGGATATTAGGGCGGTAGAGATCTTCTTGGTGGCAAGGACATCCAGCAAAAACAGAGGATACAGGGATTCCAGGACTTACACCATTGGTGACAGAAGTTACGTGCCGGACGATGCTTACAGGAGAAGGATCCTTCACTCCATCGTCAAGACCAGGAATATGGGGCTGTGAGATGCAGCAGACGGCAGAAACCGGGACCGTTCTTTTCTTCAAAGACAGGGGTGGCTTTACCCTTGTAGAGGTGCTGATCGGGGCATCCATCTTGACAGTCGGCCTCCTTGCCCTTGCCTCCATGCAGGTATCGGCCATCAGGGGCAACGCCATGAGCGACAGGACAACGACCGCCCTGGCCCTGGCCGAGGCAAAGATGGAAGAGCTGCTCCTCAAAGACTTTGATGACCCCGACCTCAGGGATTCAAACCCCTTGAACAACAGCGATCTCCCTTCCATGGCAAGGGTGGATCACGAAGAAAAGGGGGTCACTGAGACCGGTGATGTGGGCGAAGGCCCCTTTCGCCGCATATGGAACGTGGCCGAAACCTCCAACCCAGCGGTCAAGACAATTACCGTTATCGTCTCCTGGGATGAGGGCAAGCACAGGGTATCTTTCACCTCCTGTACCAACAAACACTAGGCAAGGATTCAGGAAATCATGACGCGGCACCTGGAGACAAGAAGCCCCCACAACCAACAGGGTACCGTTACCATAATAGCCCTCATGCTCCTCGTGGTGCTGACGCTGCTTGGGCTATCTGCAACACGCAACAGCAACACGGAGATCCAAATAGCAGCCAACCAGATGCCGTACAAGGAGAACTTCTATCTCGCCGAGGGAGGCCTGAACCGTGAGGCCGCTGAACTGGGAAGGGGCAACTACCAGATGATGGATGTCAACACCCCCTCGCAACTGGCAAACCACGCAAGTCCCGACCTTCCCGGGCCTCCCCATGAGATCAACGGCAGGAGATATCATTTCACGGTGGAATACCTGGGCAATTTCCAGCCGCCGGCAGGCTATTCCGCCATTCACTTCAGCAGGTATGATTACTTTGTGGATGTCCAGGGGGGGAACGTGCGGGTCGCCGGAAGGTATTACAGGATCGGTCCAAAAGGGGAGTAGTCTGCCCTGGTGATTAAAGGCACGGAACAGGGGCAAATCGCAATGAAATTCAAGAAGGGCAAAAACCAAAGGAAGGCCGTTGCTTCAACACCCGGATCTTCCATGACCCTGGTCATCAAGGGACTTGTGTTCTGGTGCCTGTTCTCCCTGGTTCTTCTGGATGCCTCCTCAGCCCGGGGCCAGACCCCCATCCCCCGGTTGGCGACAGGCGGGGGGACGGGGAACAAGCTGATCTACCAGACCGGGGCCCCGCCCCTGGTCCTCCTGGTCATGGGCCGAAACCATAAGCTGTATTACGAGGCCTATAATGATGCATCCGATCTCAACGGAGACGGAAACCTGGACGCGGGCTACGACCCGGACATAGACTATTACGGCTATTTTGATTCTTACAAGGCCTATACTTACACTTACAACAGCGGGCTGGGGGTTTGGCTGTTCGAGCCCACCTCAAGCACCCCGGACAAGAAGGTGCGCGGACCAAAGGAGTGGAGCGGAGACTTCCTCAACTACCTGACCACCTCCCGGATGGATGCCCTGAGAAAGGTCCTTTACGGCGGGTACCGCTCTATTGACACCCCTACGGAGACGGTGCTTGAGCGGGTTTATGTCCCACAGGATGCCCACACCTGGGGAAAGGAGTACGAGAGCATCCAGAGGGACGGCTACGACATCAGGGACTATTCCCCCTTGGGCTTACCCGAACCAGGCACCCGGCACCTCTTTGCATCCACCACCCTTGAAGACCCCTCCAATCCCGGGCACCCAGACCTGGGCCGGCCGCTCCTCAGGGTCCTGCCCAACAATAGCCACCGGATCTGGGAATGGGTGGCCAAGGAGAGGCCCGTGGCCTGTGACCCTGGTCAAACAAAATGCGATGAAATAGACCGGTTTCCTGTTGACTACGAGGTCAGGGTCCTGGTCTGCGACCAGGACGCGGGAGTTGAAGCCAACTGCAAGCAATACCCTTCGGGCCTGTACAAGCCCACGGGCATCCTCCAGGCTTACGGGGAATCGGGCCGCATGTATTTCGGCCTGCTCACGGGCTCTTACACCCATAATACCAGGGGCGGGGTCCTGAGGAAACCCGTTGGGCCCATCACCGACGAGATAGACCCCTTCACGGGCAGGTTCAAGTACAGGTATGACGCAAGTGTCCAGGGCATCATAAAGACCATCGACGGCCTGAGGGTCACGGGCTTCGTTTACTCTTCGTCATCATCCCCTGAATACTCTTATGACCAGGACTGCGGGTGGATCACGGACCGGCCAGATTTCACCTACGGGGACTCCGGGTCCCTGGACAACAACCTCCTCGGGCTCCCCAAACCGGAATGGGACAATCCATACGGCAACGAAAACTACTGTGCCAGGCCCTTCATGCTGGTCCTCTCCGACATATACCCCACCTATGACTCAGATCAGTTGCCGGGGAGCTACTTCGGGTCACCGCCCCAGCCCCATGACCTGGCGGACCTGAACGTGGCAGATCTTGCGGACCGCATCTTTCAAGAAGAAGAGGAGGCCGGGTACTATTACATTGGACAGGTGGGGAGCGCGGACGACGATTCATGCCTGCCAAAGGGTATGGACGGTTTCGGCAGTGCCAGGGGCCTGTGCCCCGAGGAGCCCACCAAGCAGGGAGCCTACTACTCGGCGGCAGTGGCATACTACGGCCGCACCACGGACATCAATCCCGTTCGGGGCGAGCAGAATGTCCTGTCTTATATGGTGGGGCTCGCCTCACCCCTGCCCCGCATCAATATCAGGGTGGGGACCAGGGGCATAACCATGGTC
>JAFDIC010000322.1 GCA_019308525.1 Deltaproteobacteria bacterium | reverse complement strand
AATTTATTCAGTGTACCAGGGAAAGAGCATCCTGCTTGCCGGGTTTACCATGTCACTCCCAAGGGTCATGGCCTTTATGGTCGCCGCCATCATAATCTCGGCCCTCTTAGTGTTTCTCAAGAAAACAGAGACGGGAAGGGCCATAAGGGCCGTGAGCCAGGATCGGGAGACGGCCCAGGTCCTTGGGGTGGACGTGGATCGGGTTTTCCTTCTCGTCTTTGCCATGTCCACGGCAATGGCGGCAGTAGGAGGTTCCCTTATGGGGATCATATACTCCTTTTACCCGGCCCTGCACTGGCAGTGGCTGGGGGTGGTCTTCAGCGTCATTGTCCTGGGAGGCCTGGGGCAGATCAACGGGGCCATACTGGCCGCCCTGATTATCGGAACCGCTGAATCACTGTCATCCTACTATCTGGGCTCTCAATGGGGGCCTGTGGTAGCCTTTGCAATCCTTATCATCACGCTTGTTCAAAGGCCTCAAGGTCTCTTGGGGACCAAAGGAGCGAGAATATGAGGCTCGATAGGGAATACCTGTTGAGACAGGGAAAGTGGTGTTCATTCATACCCCTTCTCGCCCTCATCCTGTTCCCTGTCTTTGTGCGCGATAGGTATCTCCTCCACGTGATGATCGTAATCTTTGTATATGTGACACTGGTGGGCTCCTGGAATTTGCCGGGGGGTTATGCAGGCTATATCTCTTTCGGTCATGTCCTCTTTTTCGGAGTCGGTGGCTATTGCACCGCCATGCTCATGAATACCTGGGACGTACCTGCAACTGCGACATATCTTGTCGGCGGTATTGTCAGCGCTCTGATAGCGCTCGTATTTGGATACGTATCGCTCCGCTTGAGAGGTCCATACTTTGCTATAGCCACCCTGGCCCTGGCAACCATAGGAAGGTATGTCTTTCTCAACTTTGAGATCTTCGGCGGGGCCGAAGGGCTGCTCCTTCCCGTGAGCGCATGGTCCCCTGAGTTCGAGAAGATTCCTTACTACTACTTTTCCCTGGCCATCGCCACGCTCACCACCCTTACGGTCTACCTGATCACAAGAACAAGGTTTGGTCTGGGGTTGATGGCAATCAGGGAGAATGAGGAAAAGGCAGAGGGACTGGGAATTGATACGACCAGGCACAAGGTGCTGGCCTTCATTGTGAGCGCCTTCTTCCCGGGAATGATAGGCGGGGTCTTTGCCTCTTACCTGGAGTACGTGAACCCCGATTCATCCTTCAGCATCCTGTACAGCGCCAATATTCTCCTTATGGCCATAATAGGGGGATTGGGGACCGTTGCAGGACCGATTCTCGGAGCAACAATCATCGTGGTGGCCTCCGAGGTCCTGAGTTTTACCATCGGCCACCAGGTGCGACTCGTGGTGCTGGGATTCGTCCTGGTGACCTCGGCCATCTTCCTTCCCGGTGGCCTGCTGTCTCTCAAAGCGAGGACCTTCGGGGCAAAGCAGAAAGGACTTGTGCTGAGAGAAGATCAGCCCCTTGATGCCTGATCAGGGAGCAGAGGAATCTGCAATGAGTCTGGTGGTAAAGGAAATCATAAAGGATTTCGGGGGGATTCGAGCCGTTGACCATGTGAGCTTCGAGGCCCCTCCCGGAGCCATTACGGCCCTGATCGGCCCTAACGGGTCTGGAAAGACCACGTTGTTCAACCTGGTGACAGGATTTTTGCCCATTGACGGGGGTGAGATATGGTATAGAGGCAGTCGCCTGGACGGCCTCAAGCCCCATAAGATTGTGGAGCTGGGTATTATCCGAACCTTTCAGATCACGCGCATTTTTCCAAATCTCACGGTCATGGAGAACATGCTGGTCGCCACGAGGAACAATAGCTTCTCACACCTCCTGGTGAGCCCAAGAAAGGATGGACGTCCGGCCAGGGCACTCCAGCTCCTGGAATTCGTGGGGCTCGCTGCCTATAAGGATGATCCGGCGGCAGCGCTTTCCTACGGGCAGAGCAAGCTCCTGGAGCTGGCCCTTTCATTCATGGTGGAGGCTGAAATGGTCTTGCTGGATGAGCCCTCTTCAGGCATCAACCCCTCACTTCAGACCATGATCAACGAGTGGATAGTCGAGGAGAACAGGCGCGGAAAGGAGTTTCTCATTATTGAGCATAACATGGACCTGGTCATGAGCCTTTGCCATCACATCGTCGTACTGCACCACGGGCAGAAGCTGGCCGAAGGAACCCCGGTTGAAATAAGGAACAACAACAAGGTGCTGGAGGCCTACCTTGGCTACTGAGACCCTCAGCCTCACTGACATAGAAGCCTCGTACCAGAAGGGCGTCAAGATCCTGAAGTGTATCTCTCTGAGCGTAACCCGGAAGGATATCATTTGCCTCATCGGGCCAAACGGCGCCGGGAAGTCAACTGTATTGAAGGCCATCATGGGCCTGGTCAATGTTGAGCGGGGTTCTGTCACCCTTGACGGCGAGGAGATAACCAACTCCAGGGCGAACCAGACCATGCGCAAAGGTGTCTCCTATGTTCCCCAGGGCAGGACAGTATTTCCGGAGATGACCGTGTGGGAGAATTTGCGGATGGGAGGGTTCATACTCAAGGACAAGAGCATGGTGGAGGAGCGAATAGAGCTCATCTACGAAATGTTTCCAGTACTGAGGGATTACCGGAATCGAAAGGCCTTTACCCTTAGCGGGGGCGAGCAACAGATGCTGGAGATGGGCCGTGTCCTTGTCCTCGACCCGAAGTACATGCTCGTTGATGAACCGTCCCTCGGTCTCGCGCCCATGATACGTAACATGATCTTTGAGAAGATAAGGACCCTGAATCGCGAAAAGAACATTGGAATCCTGATGGTCGAGCAAAATGCGGTTCAAGGGTTGCAGACAGCCCATTTTGGTTACGTGCTGGACATGGGAAGGATCCGATTCAAGGGAAGAGGTGTTGAATTGCTGGAGGACAGGAGGGTCCGCCAACTTTATTTGGGAGGAGGTGAAATCAAGACAGGCGATTCATAGTATGAACACGTTTTGGCAACCAAACATTCTTCAGAAAGGAGGGAAAAAATGGAAAAGAGATACTTGAGGCTGCTGTCCCTGTGTGTGATCCTGGGGGTCTTTGCGCTCTTTACGAACGGGGTACAATCCCTGGCCGCCGAGCCCATCAAGATCGGTCTCACCATCTCTCGATCAGGCCGGTATGCTGACTCGGGCTCCTATTACAAGGAAGCATACCTGATGTGGCAGGATGATGTGAACGCAAAGGGCGGACTGCTGGGCAGGCCGGTCAAGCTCATCATCTATGATGATGAGAGTTCGGCAGACAAGGCCGTTGGTCTCTATGAGAGGCTTATCAACGTAGACAGGGTCGACCTCCTCCTTGGACCCTACACCAGCACCATCATATACCCTGTCGGCAGGATCGCGGAAAAGTACAGGATGGTGCTCCTCCAGGGTGGCGGGACTGCGAGCAAGATCTTCAAGGCCGGATTCAAGTACATGTTCCTCACCCTGCCAGGCTTTTCCGAGCAACATGCCATCGGGTTTTTCGAGTACCTCAACACCATTCCAAGGGATCAATGGCCAAAGAGGGCCGCGGTGATCTATGGAGATAGGTCTGCAAGCATCGCCAATGCCAGGGGGGAGAAGGACCTTGCCAGGAAAAACGGAATTTCAGTGGTCCTGGACGAAAAATACCCGCCAGATGTTACGGACCTGACATCGGCGATTACAAAGGCAAAGAACCTGAACGCGGATCTACTCATGGCCGGGACCTACTTCCCCGATGCAGTTCTCATTGCCCGAACCATAGCTGAACTCAATTACAAGCCCAGGTACGTGCTGCTCACCGCGGGTGTCTCAGATTACAAGTTTGGAGAAAAACTCGGTGCCCTTTCCAACAACATCATGGGCACTGCCTGGTGGCACGACTCAGTCCCCTTTTCCCGCGAATGGACCATGAGATACAAGAAACGCTTCGGCCGTCTCCCGGATTATCACGGGGCCGGCGCATATGCTGCTGCCCAGATCCTTGAGGCCGCGGTTAAGGCGACCGGGAGCATAGACAACACGGTTCTGAGAGACTACATAGTCAGCCACAGCTTTGATACGGTGATTGCGCAGGGGCTCAGCTTCGACGAGCGAGGAGTGCCCAGTTACTCGATGGTAACCTTGCAGTGGCAGGACGGGGAGCTTAAGGTAATGTGGCCGCCCGAAGCCCAGACCGCAAAACCAAGGCCCTACGCCCGGTAAACAGACCGGCCGTAGAGCACTCCTCTTTTCACGGGATCGGGGCCGCGTCAACACGCGACCCCGACCACAACCCCCTGTGAATGACCATCTCCCCTGTAGGAGCGACTTTCAGTCGCGAAAAATCACCGCACCACGCAGACACTCGTGTTTCCACCCACAAACCATTCCTGCACGGGGGAGGGCGTCCCGGGACCTACATCAACCTGTCAAAACCCAACCCCGACCACCCTGACCATACTGAGAAACAAATGTTGACATTAAAATAACACTCGGTATAATCTTATGTAGACTTTATGAGATTTACTCTGGAGCCATGAAATGAAGTTCATAAGCGTAAGAGATCTTCGCCTCAAACCCGGGGAAGTTTGGAAGCTTGCAAGGACAGAAAAGGACCTGGTGATCACTTCCAGGGGCAAGCCCGTAGCCCTTCTCACTAACATAGATGGAGAGAACCTATTGGAGGAACTGGAAGTGCTGCGAAGACTCAGGGCTTTGAAG
>JAFDIC010000321.1 GCA_019308525.1 Deltaproteobacteria bacterium | reverse complement strand
GGGCATCAGGTTTGGCGATCAGGATGATCATGGACTCCCTCCCCGAGCGGCCCACCCGGCCTCCCCTCTGCCAGGTATTGATGATAGTGCCCGGGTAGCCCACGAGGATGCATATATCCAGGTACCCTATGTCAATACCCATCTCCAGGGCACTCGTGGATACCACCCCGAGGAGATCGCCCCTTGCCAGCCTCTGCTCTATCTCCCGCCTCTCTTCGGGCATGAAACCGGCCCTGTAAGAACTCACCTTGTCCCTTATGCGGGGCGCAATCTGTGACACCCACAGGTGAATCAATTCCGTGATCTTCCTGGCCTGGGTAAAGGCGATGGTCCTGAAGCCGGATTCGACACAGTGGACGAAGAGTCGGGCGGCGGAGAAGTTGGAGCTGGATTCGGGGTTAAGGAAGAGGAAGTGCTGTCCTGACCTGGGTGAACCGGCGGTGTCCACCACCTGGATCTCTTCCCCTATCAGGCTCCGGCCGAATTCTCCAGGGTTATTGATGGTGGCAGACAAGAGGATGAACCGGGGAGAAGCGCCGTAGGCGGCACAAATCCTTTTGAGCCTCCTGATGATCTGGTTCATGTGGGACCCGAAGATGCCCCTGTAAGTGTGGACCTCGTCCAGCACCACGAACCTCAAGTCCCTGAACAGCCCCTCCCAGCTCCCATGGTGGGCCAGGATACCCCTGTGGAGCATGTCGGGGTTGGTAAAGGTTATGTGGGGAGGCCTTGTCCTGATCTGTTTGCGCATGTAAGAAGAAGTATCCCCGTCGTAAATGCTGGCCCTGATCTTTTTTCCCGGGAGACCCTCTACAAGGGAGAACAGGGTTTTCATCTGGTCCTGCTCCAGGGCCTTGAGGGGGAAGATGTAAAGGGCCCTGGCCCGCTCATCCTGGAGCAGGGCCTCCAGGACCGCTATGTTGTATATGAGACTCTTTCCGCTGGCCGTGGGCGTGGCCACCAGAAGGTGTTTACCGTCCCTGACCAGCCTGATCGCCTCGACCTGGTGGGTAAAGAGGGATTCTATCCCCTGCTGCCTGAGGAGCAGGCCGATCTCCGGAACAAGACCGGGGTCAGGGCCGTAAACAGCGGCCCGGGGTGGTGTGTAGTTGTGGTATACGCAGGCAGGCCCGAAATCGGGATGTTTCCTGATGCTTTCAACCAGTTCAGCGAGTCTCACTGTCGTCCCCGGCCCCTTTGTCTCCGAACTTCGCCTTGAGGGTTTGTTCTATTTCTTTCTCCGATGGCCCCGGGCTTTTTTTCTCCGCCTGCTCCGCCTCTTCCCTGGCGCCCTTGAGTATGTCGCTCATAAAGGTATCCTGCTCAAAGCTCCATGCGCTCCAGCCGTCTATGTCTATATACTCCCCGTAGGAGGTCTCGTAGTTTGGGTCATAGAGCCGGACGCCCTTTTCTTCGTGGAACTCGTAGGTGACGTACTTGCCGTCGAACAGTTTGAAATCATCGTCGTTGAGGCCCAGGCGCCTCAGTAGTTCCTTGTGTTCCTCTTCTATTTTCATGTTATCTCCTTATGTTGCATCTGACTGCATCACGGGTAGCCGCCGACACGGTCGGCTCGGTCCAAAATACACCAACGAGGTTGCCTCGGCCCATAGTGGAGGTGAGTTCGATCTTTGAGCCAGCCTCTGGACCCCAGATCGCAAGCAGGACCTTGCTCCTACAGCAGGAGTCGTCTCCCAGTCAGTATCAGTCCCGACCCGTGGCTTCCCTGTGCTCCTCGATGAGACCCAGCTCTTTCCTGGTCGTTTCCAGTTCTTTATGCTTGTATTCCCACCTCCCGAGCAACTCTTCTATCTTGTTCTTCAGCTCGGTGTATTCCTTGAGGAGCGGGAGGCTTTTCTCCTTTTCCTTGAAGACCTCGGGGTCTGCGAGGCTCTTCTCCAGTTCCCCCTTCCTCTTCTCCATCTCGTCTATGCGTGTCTCCAGTCTTGCAAGTTCCTCCTGGATGGGATTCAGGCGCTCGTTGATCATGCGCCTTCTTTCCGCCCTCTCGCGCCTGATCTCCTTTTTCCCCTGCCGGGTATTTTCGAGCGGCCCTGCTTCCTTTGCCCGGGCAGGTGGCTCCTCTTCACTGCCCGAGGGAGGGGCTTCTTCCCTGGCAAGGTAGTCGTAGTATTCGTACAGGTTGCCCGGGTACTCGACGACAGAACCCCTGTGGATATCCCATATCTTGGTCGCAAGCCTGTTGATGAATGACTGGTTATGGGAGACGAATAACAGGGTCCCTTTGAACCTGGAAAGGGCACTGATAAGTATCTCCGAAGAAACTATGTCCAGGTGATTGGTGGGCTCATCCATAACGAGGAGATTTCCCGGGTTCACCAGTATCTTGGCCAGGGCGACCCTTGCCCTCTCGCCCCCTGAGAGGACTCCGACGCTCTTGTAGACGTCGTCACCTGAAAAGAGTAAGGCTCCACAGACGCTGCGTACGAACCCGATTTTTTGGTGGGGGACCACTCCATGGATTTCTTCAAACACGGTATTCCTGTCGTTCAGCATGTCCGAGTGGTGCTGGGCATAGTAGGAGAGGACTACACCGTGCCCTAGAATCACCCGCCCCTCGTCGGGTTGCGTCTCTCCGGCTATGATCCTCAGAAGTGTTGTTTTGCCCGCGCCATTGATACCTATGAGTGCCACCCTTTCTCCCCTCTGTATCCTGAGGTCCAGGTCCCGGTAAAGCACCTTGCCGTCAAAGGCCTTGGATATGCCCTTGAGGGCCAGGACGTCTCTTCCGCTCTTCGGGACTTCTGGAAAAGAAAAACGGATGGTCCTGGGCTTCCTGTGGGTCTGGACGAGCTCGATTTTCTTCACCAGTTTTATCTTGCTCTGGGCCTGCCTCGCTTTACTGGCCTTGGCCTTGAACCTCTCGATAAACTTCCTGGCCTCCTTGATCTTCTGTTCCTGGTTCTTGGCCCTTGCCTCGAGGGTCTTTCTCTCCTCTTCCCTGGCCCTGAGATAGGCATCGTAATTGCCCCTGTATGTCCTCAGGCCTTCGGGTTCGAGGCTGAAAACCCGGTTGACCTGGCGGTTGAGGAAGTCCCTGTCGTGGCAGACGAGCAAGAGGGCGCCTCCAAACCCCTTTAGGAACTCTTCCAGCCAGCGCACGGAAGGGAGGTCCAGGTGATTTGTGGGCTCATCCAGGAGAAGGAGGTCAGGATCCTGGTAAAGGATGCAACCAAGGGCCGCCCTCATTTTCCACCCCCCGCTTAGGGTGGGGATATCCTTCTTGAAATCCTCCTGGGCAAAGCCAAGGCCGAGCAGTATCCTTTCAGCCACGTGCCTGGGAAATCGTGAGTCCAGGTCTGCCAGTTCCTGGTGCAGTTTGGCAAGCCGGGTTGCAAGTTTGACCTGGTCCTGCCGGTTCGAGACTCGCTTTAGGGCCTCTTCGATTTCCCGGAGTTCTTTGCGGAGGGGCACCCTTCCCGGGACAGAATCAAGGAGGGCCCCCAGAAGGGCCCCCGAGAGTGACTCTTGTACATCCTGGGGGAGGTAGCCAATGCGCGTTCCCCTGGATATCCTGATCTCACCCCGATCAGGTGAGATTTCTCCAGCAAGCAGCTTCAGGATAGTGGATTTCCCTGAACCGTTCGGGCCCACCAGGCCGATACGATCTCCTGGTTCTACCTGGAGGTCAAGACCGCTGAAAAGCTCCTTGCCGGGGAAATTTACGTGTATGCCTATTCCGCTCAGGAGACTCATGGGTATTCTTTTACCAGAAGACAGGCACATATTCAATTCCCCAGGACCCTGGACTCGGACAAAAGACCGTGTTGCTTTTCGGCCTGGTTTGCTTTATTATCTTTGTGGCCTACATGGACCCCTGTGTGATAACTCGGGCACGATGAAGGAAGGGAGGCCGGCCATGGAAATCGTAAAGAAAACCATCGGCGAAGTATTCAACGAGGTCTCGGAAAGATACCCCAACAATGACGCCCTGATCCACACGGAGATAGGTCCTCGCTACACCTACGGATTGCTGTCATGGGAGGTAAACAGGGCGGCCAAGGGGCTGATGCTTCTCGGTATTGAAAAGGGGGACAGGGTGGCCCTATGGGCCCCGAATATCCCTGAGTGGATAGTGGCACAGATGGCACTGGCCAAGATAGGGGCGGTAATGGTCCCCGTCAACCCGGAGGTCAAACCTGCGGAACTGGGATACATACTGGAGCAGTCGGACGCAAGGGCCATAGTGCTGGCACGGGGGCTGGAAGATACGGAATACGTGGATCTGATCGGGGAAGTCAAGGACGGCTTGCCCTTCCTGGAGCATATCATTGTTGTAGCGACACAGTCTTTCCCTGATACCACGCCATGGACGGAGCTGCTGGCCACGGGGGAAGACCTGGATGACAGCGCTCTCAGGCAGAGGGAAAAGGAAGTTTTTCCAGAGAGCCCTGTTGCAATAATGTATACATCGGGGACCACTGGAAAACCAAAGGGGGTGGTGCTAGACCACCTGGGGTTGATCAACAAGTCCATGGCCTCGGCGGAGCGGCAGGGATTGCAGGAGGACGACAGGCTGTGCCTCTTCGTTCCCCTGTACCACATGTTCGGCAATACGTGCGTCGCCCTTTCAGCGATCATGACAGGTGCGTGTATTGTGGTGCCGTGCCTTTCATTTGAACCGGCGAAGATCCTCAAGGCCATATCCAAGGAGAAGTGTAGCGCAATATATGGTTCTCCCAGCATGATAATCGCCCTGGTGGACAACCCTGAGTTCAGCAAGAAGAAGT
>JAFDIC010000320.1 GCA_019308525.1 Deltaproteobacteria bacterium | reverse complement strand
TTGCGAATGTTTTCGGTCTTGCCTATTTGGTTGAGGACCCCACAACGGGAACCGAGGCAAAGGTCACGATGGATGACAGCTATAAATTTGCCGTCGGGGACCACCTGGTTGCCTGCGATAGTGATTTCACGCAGACTGACCTTGGAGCCATCACCGCCATTGACAGAGACACCTACTCCCACATTGCGGTCATCACGGTCACGAACGCTTTTGAGTCTCAGACCGTAGCGAAGGGGGCCGCAATTACCATTCAGAGCAATACATCCGATCCGTTTGTCGAGGCCAAGGGCATTCTGAAGGCCAGTGTTGATACCGGAACGGGTGAGAACGCCAAGGGTGGGCAGGGCGTGTTAATTCTGAAGAACGCCATGCTCTACAAGGACTGTCTCTACAACTATAATGCCGATGTCCTTACCGATCTCGGAGGGACTGAGGACGGCAAGTATCTCATAATTTAAGAAAGGAGGTGAAAAAATATGCCTATAGGGATCAATGACATACCAGCGTTAAGACTGACAGTGCTGAATAAGCTCGTCACCAAGTATATGAGCCCACCGAATCAAACGGCGAGTAAGGGACATGATAGCCCTTCCGGTTGGTGCTTTCGGTTATGATGCCCATAACAGCTCCGGCCTTAACGATTCCATAACCCGCAGGTATAGTGATCGGCTTGGCGAAAGCCTTATCAGGATCGCTGTAAAACAGCCTCCGCAGGTCTTCTTGGCCACCCTTGTAAACATATGGGGTATCTCCTAACGGCATATTACTCCACCTCCTTTCGCTCGCCCCCGGAAAGCTCGAAGAGGGAATCAGCCAGGGCCTCATCTTCCTTTTCCTCTTTCACGACAGCAGAATTATCAACTTCCTTGAGGGTCACTCCAAACCCCAGGGCTTCCGAAGTAGCCCCACGATTTTCCCAATCCTGGATTTCCGCATCCACGGCGGCTTCGAACCCGGCAAGGTCCAGAACCCCATCTTTCATAAACCTGTCATGGGATACCTGAGTCATAACTTTTTCAAAAAGCCGCTCCGGGATATCGCTCTCATTGAGCTTGGACAGCCAAACATTCTCCGCTTCCAGTTTGAGTTCCTTTTCCCTGCGGATGGCCTCAGACTTTTCAAGGGCCGCTACTTTGGCCTCAAGGTCTTTACGTTCTTTGAGAAAACCATCACGCTCCTGAGCCAGTTTATTCTCAAGCTCCTGCTTCTCGGCCTGAAATTTGGCAGTAAGTTCATTGTTGATGGACTCTTTGATCTCTGCCAGCAGCTCAGGGTGCTTCTGCTTTAACTCCTCATAGGTCATTTTTTTCACCTCCCTGCTAATTAACTGAACCGGCACATCTACAACCTCCTTCGGCCGATTCCCTAAAATGTAATCAATAGTGGCTCCAAAAGACTGCACACCATCGGCAAAGCCGACCTTCACGCCTTTTTCACCCATGAACAACCCGGCTTCGGTCGCTTTTACTTGGGCAACTTTTATGCCTCGGTTCCTTGCTACTGTCTGGGTAAATAGTTCATAATGCTCAGATACTTCCTTCTCCAGGATTTGCTTGGCCTCACTCGACAAGGGCTCATGAGGATTTCTATCGTTTTTCCGTGCCCCAGCAAAAATGCTCGTGTATTTAACTCCGACCTTCTTATCGAATTCAACCTGATCCATATGGATTGCTATTACGCCAACAGAACCAATGCCCGCACTCCTGGACAGGAATACTTCGTCCGCCGCTGATGCAATGGCATAGGCCGCAGAATAGGCACTTTCGTTAGCAACTGCATAAATCGGTTTTTCCCCACGGGCGTTGTAAATCTCATCCGCCAGGTCCATAAGCCCCGCCGCTTCTCCACCGGGGCTGTCAATGTTGAACAGGATTGCTTTGCTGTCCGACTCCAAAGCGGCCTTAAAATCGTTGCGTATGTCGTCATACGTCGTCAGACCCGATTGTGGAGACAGACCAACACTCCGGAAGGCTAAAGACCCTAATACTGGAATAACGCTGATTTCTTCCGGGATTTCCTGCTCCGTTCTTATCGCAGGCGGTGGCTCAATTTCCTGAAGGATGATATCAACATCCTTTGCATCAACGCCTATCCGATGACCGATGACCGACAGGATCGTGTTCAACTTGTCCGGCAGGATCATCAGTGGGGTGTTGATTACCAGTGCAGCCAACCTTGACAAAATCATCTCGTTTACAAACCTCCCTTCTAAATAGAATCTCGGGGACGTAATTTAACATCCTGATTTCATTAGTTAATAGGTTATTCCGTCTGAGGATTTGCATTTCGTGCCCTTTCTGTCTGCTGGCTTTCCTGGAGCGATTCTGCGTCCAGGGTTATCGGGAGAGTCGGATATTTTTGTTTCTCCGTCTCGTATTTTAGACGTAACCTGGCGTAATTGCCATAGCCCAGCTTTTTCACCAATTCCGACTTGGGCAAACCTGCGGTGTCTGACAAATCAGCGTGTTTTACGCCAAACAAAGCTCTGGCCCTGGATTCCATATCGTTGATCTCTGAGGTAGGGAAACTGATGTCCAATAGCTCCTCCGGCTTTCTATTCACCGTTTTGAATATGACTTCCCCATTCTTGAAGCCCACGGCCTCCTTGCTTTTGAAAAATTTGGGGAACCCTGCAATCTTCGACTTTAAGAAAAAGATATTGGCCCAAAAATCGTACTTTAGGAACCTCTCGAAATAGGCGATTTCGTCACTCACACGGTCTGACATTGGCCCCCGGGAAGCATTCACAGAAGCAAAGGTTCCGTCTGCCTCCCCTGTTGTGACATCCTTTGGCTCATTCAAACCGGATGTAACCATGCTCATGATGTCGGTATCCGAGTTTGAAATGTTCGGCAGAGTTGGATTGAGGGCCTTCATCTCCATGTTAGGCCCAAGGACCAGGGTGCCTCCGGGGGTTTTCTTGGCCGCAATGCCAGTCTTCGCCCGGTCTGCGTCTGACATTTTGAGCCATTGAATCCACGACCTGACATCAGTAAACTGGATAACCCACAGGTATGCCCCTGCGGATTTCTTATGATCTAATTCGTATTTCTTCAGGTTCTCCCAATGCTCAACCCACTCAAGAACCGTTCTGACATGGCCGATATTCCGTTTCGTTACCAAGCCCTGGTCCCAGGCGACGATGAACCGGAAAAAGCCGCCCATACTCTTAAAGATTTTCTTTCGTGACCGGCTTCCTTTCAGCAGGCTTGCGGAATACCCCTTCTGATTCTTAGCATCCTCAATCCACTCTGGATAGCGGGCAATGAATATCGACGGGATCTGCTCCGAATTGCCTTTCTCGTCGGATATGCAATAAATAAGCGGGGTATTCGTCTTTCTCGAATGAAAGATAATCCCGGAATCAACCTGCCCGGAAGTGACCGCAGCCGGGTCGATGAAATCAACTTCGATAAACCCATCAGAATGACAGGTAAAGCATAGGAACAGCTCCCCCTCAATCTTTCCACGGCTGGCATACTTGGGCCAGTAATTGTAGAGGCGGTTTCTCGGATCTAATTCAATTTCCTCCAGGACTGTCTGAATCTCAGGAACTTCAGACGAACACCCAAAACTGAATCCCGTAAGACGGCCCGTCACTCCCCGGATGGCTGTTGAAACCTGCGGGTTCCGGGTCGCCTTCATGAAACATTGTGCCTGGATAATTTCTCTGGAAAGAGACGTATCGTCTTTTTGGGTAGAGGGAATGGCAGCATCCCCCATGTCGGGGTCCCGGTACGTATTATCATCCGGGCTATATTGCCAGGGGACTGCCATAGACGTTTCCCGGGCAATTACCTCAAGGTATTCATCCGGGATATCGTTGATAGTGAGTTCTTTTGGGTCCATAAGCACAAAAAAAGCCGGATCAAGAAGAGTCCTACGCTCTCTTGTTTCCGGCTTTTGAAAAGCTCTAAGGTTTATGGCGCTTGAAGCGCTCTAAAATTTATTTATGTATTTGCATATTCGACATTTTATACTGATTCCATGCAGTGATCCTCTATCTTTTGCGATAAACAGAAGAGCATTGCATCTTTGACATCGGATTTCAATCTGCGCCATGCCTTTTCTCTCCGTTACGACCTTTATACAAGGTGATTATAAGAATGTCAACAAAAAAATCACATTTTTGTATTGACATCATGTGAACATTATGATAGACCTATCCATCATGGAACGGGACAGCATGAAAAAATTAGCGTTTGAGTCGCCGGTAGCCGTAAGGCCCGGAACGGTGTCCCCCGTCCATACGGCTCAAACACCCAAGCCCTTATCCCGACTCCTTGGTCCAAGCCCCCGATGTCGGGATAAGGGCTTTTTTTGGGGTACGGTTCGGTTGGGTATGGCACGGTTCGGCACGGTGTGGTCTGGTGCGGCAAGGTCCGGTTTGGCATGGTTTGGTATGATGTGGCCCGGTGGGGTTCGGTAGGGTATGGCGAGGTCTGGCGGGGTAGGGTGAGGTCTTTAACATACGTCCAAGGAGGGTTCTATGCCTGAGATTATGACTACTAAGGAGATCGCAAAGTATCTGAAACTACACGAAATTACCATCTGTAAGTACGCAGCCGAGGGCAAGATGCCCGCTTTTCGTATCGGCAGGCTTTGGCGGTTTAACAAGGATGCCGTTGACAGGTGGATCAGGGGGGAGCAGGCGGATTAGGGTTTGAGCTATAATGAGGTTGTGGCACGGTGCGGTTCGGGTGTGGCAAGGTGTGGTCGGGTCTGGTGGGGTGTGGTCAACCCCCCCGTTTCCAA
>JAFDIC010000319.1 GCA_019308525.1 Deltaproteobacteria bacterium | reverse complement strand
CGCTACGCCTATTGTTTGGATCATTTGAATTTTGGTCATTAAGTATTGTTTCGGATTTCGGATTTCGTACTTCGGATTTAGAGCCTTTTCATTTCTTAAGGCAGAGCCAATGATGTCTGACCTGGCCCTGAGGAGCAGGTTTCCGTGTTAGAATGAAGCACCTCTTCCGGCTCCCCGGAATCCTTACTCCGGGGAGTACTAAAAACATTGAATATCAAGAGATCGTTCCCAAACAGCGAAAAATGAAACACCCCTATCACCCGTACGAAAGATTTCTCTCGGCCCTAAGCCTGTGGTTCGGGAGGGTTGGGGCAATTATCCTCACCATAATGATGCTTATGGTATTTACCGATGTCTTTCTGCGATACATTTTTAACCGTCCTCTTGAAGGCAGCATCGAGCTTATAGAAATAATGATGGCCCTTACGATAGCCCTGGGCATGGCCTACACAGGAATGAAGAGGGGTCATATCGCCGTGGAACTCGTGGTTTCCCGTTTTTCGCCCAGGATCCAGGCATTGCTGGACCTCTTTCATTTTCTCGTGGCCACCATCCTTTTCCTGCTCATGGGCTGGAAGACTGCTCAGCAGGCCCTGGTAGTGGGAAAACGTCACGTTACCACGAGCGTCCTTGCAATTCCTATATATCCCTTCGTGTGGGTCCTATCCATCTGCGCCGCCCTCCTCGGACTTGTATTCCTGTTACACTTCCTGCAAGCCCTTTCAAAGGTGAGAGGGAAATGAGCACCCTGACCATCGGTTTTCTTGGCTTTGCCCTCCTCATGATCCTCATCTTTCTTCGCATGCCCATTACCGTGGCCATGGGAAGTGTCGGCGTCATCGGCATGGCTTACTTGAGCGGACTCGATGCCGGTATCAACCTCCTCAAGACAGTCCCCTATGCAACTATAGCCAATTATGGTTTCAGTGTCGTGCCGCTGTTCATTCTTATGGGCAATTTTTGTTTCAATGCGGGTGTGAGCAAAGACCTGTATCGAACGGTCAGATCATGGCTGGGGCAGCTCAGGGGTGGGCTTGCAATGGCAACTGTCGGTGCCTGTGCGGGTTTTGCGGCGGTCAGCGGTTCGAGCCTCGCAACCGCAGCCACCATGGGCACGGTGGCCCTGCCCGAGATGCAGGAATACAAATATGACCCTGCCCTTGCAACCGGGGCCATAAGCGCAGGCGGAACCATCGGCATACTGATCCCCCCAAGTGTTGTTCTCGTCATCTACGGCATTCTGACGGAGCAGTCCATAGGAGACCTCTTCATCGCAGGCTTCATACCAGGCATTCTCGAAGCCATCTTCTATATCATGACCATATACATTCTGTGCAGGAGAAACCCTTCGCTGGGTCCTGCGGGTCCAAGGACGACCCTGGCCCAAAAGTTCAAGTCCCTCAAGGACACGTGGATGATGCTTGTCTTGTTCCTCCTGGTCATTGGTGGTATCTACGTTGGTATTTTCAGTCCCACGGAAGCGGCAGGCGTGGGGGCCAGTGGTGCTCTTTTCCTTTCACTCATACGAAGAAGGCTGTCATGGCATGGATTTAGTCTTTCCCTCATGGAGACCCTTAAGACCGCGGCGATGATCTTTACTATCCTTATCAGCGCCATGGTGTTTGGTTACTTTCTTGCAGTGACGCGGCTTCCTTTTGAACTGACCGGTGTCGTGAGCGATCTTGTAGTGAACCGTTACATCATTCTTATGGGAATCCTGGCCGTGTACATCATCCTTGGTTGCATGATGGTTCCCATGGCAATGATCATCTTGACCATCCCTATTGTGTTCCCCTTGATCGTGGACCAGGGCTTCGATCCCATATGGTTTGGTATCATAACCGTTAGGATATTCGAGATAGCCCAGATAACCCCGCCTGTTGGGATGAACGTGTTTGTCATAAAAGGGGTTGCAAGGGATGTCTCAATGGGCACTATATACAGGGGGATCTTTCCCTTTTTTGTCGCAGACATAATTCACTTGACCCTTTTGATCCTTTTCCCTCAAATTGCCCTGTTCCTGCCCGGACTCATGGGCTAACGCCTTGTGCGTATTTTCCTCCACTTTCTCCCTGGGTGCTTTGCCACAGGGCACGGGAATTGACATTTCTCCCATTTGGCTTATAATGCCTGGGTAGAGGCGAGAGAGCGATGAGGATGAATCAGAGAGGAGAACCTGACGGTGCCGAGGTCTCAGGAGCTGCCTGCAAACTCCCCGATCCGGTACTGATGTGGGAATTTGAGTGCAACAATTGTCACGCAAAGTTCGAAACCCCTGTCCCCCGGGGACCCAGGGAAGAGCGTGCCATCAAATGCCCTGAATGCTCGAGCAGGGATATCAAGAGGTTGAATGAGGGGAAGATGTCACCTACTGCCTGCGGCGGGTGATAGGGCCATGAATGGGGGGCCGTGAGCCTCCTTCTCGTTTGCGCTTACCATGCCACATTAGGACTTTTTGACGAAAGGTGTCGCTATGTCTTTGTCAAACAAAAGGGTTGTCGTCACAGGTTCTGCATCAGGTATCGGCGAGGCCACCGTGGCATTGCTTAGAGAAAAGGGAGCGACAGTCATCGGACTTGATCGAAAAGAACGAACTGACAATGTGGATGAATTCCACAGGGTCGAATTGACCGATTTTTCCTCCATCGACAATGCGATCAATGAAGTCTCCGGCCCCATTCACGGCCTCTGCAATATTGCAGGCATTCCGCCGCGACCCAACAATGCACCCCTTGTCCTTATGGTCAATTTTGTCGCCCTCCGCCGTTTGACCACTACCATTGTTCCCAAGCTCAGCGATGGGGCATCCATCGCAAATGTCGCTTCTATTGCCGGGTTCGGGTGGCAGCAGAATACGGAGCGGGTCAAAAAGGGCCTGGCCCTTTCAGACGATGCCGACCTCGAGACCTTTTGCAAGGAGAACGATATCGGATATCCCAATTCTTACCCTTTCTCCAAGGAATGCGTTATTGCCTGGACAAAGCAGAGTAACCGGAGATGGGCGGATCGTGGTATCCGGTCAAATTCCGTGAGTCCCGGTCCCGTGGAAACGCCCATCCTCGAAGAGTTTGTCACGGCCTTCGGCGAAAAGGCCCGAAAGGACATAGAACGTGTTGGGCGTGCCGGACGTCCTGAAGACATCGCCCCGGTCATTGCCTTTCTGCTGGATGACGAGTCGCGCTGGATCAGGGGAACCAATATCGCGGTGGATGGGGGCATAGAAGGAATCTTTTTCGAAAACATGCTCCACTTCGATGGGTAAGCCGTCTCAAGTCGCTGAGCATACCGAATGCCGTAGAGATCACAAGAAATCGCCATGACAGGTTACTACGCCGCCAAGCTGTCTGGTCGCCGGTTGATGGCCTGCTACGAGCTGGCGTCACCTCGCGTCAGGCAGTACCTCGAGGCTGAGATCCTGTACGTACTGAAACACCTGCGGCCGAGGGACAGGGTATTGGAGCTGGGCTGCGGATACGGAAGGGTGGCCGTGCGTCTTGCCGAGGTGGCAGAGCAGGTAGTGGGGATCGATACGGCCGAAGACACCCTCGATCTGGCAAAGGAGTTGGTGGGGGCTGACTCACGCTGCGAGTTCCTGCTCATGAACGCAGTTGATCTGGGATTTGCCCCCGGGCAGTTCGATGCAGTTGTCTGTGTTCAGAACGGCATCTGCGCATTCGGCGTGGATCAGGACGCATTACTGCTGGAAGCCCTGCGTGTGACCCGCAGTGGTGGACTGGTCCTGTTTTCCACCTATTCGGATCGGTTCTGGGACCATCGCCTGGCCTGGTTCGAGGCTCAAGCACAGGCAGGCCTGGTCGGCCAGATCGATTATGGAGCCACGGGGGACGGTATGATCGTCTGCAAGGATGGATTCCGTGCTGGACGACTCACGCCCGAAGATATGAGGTTGCTCTGCTCACG
Source organism: Deltaproteobacteria bacterium (assembly GCA_019308525.1). Next base: position 837 of record JAFDIC010000319.1, on the reverse strand, counting down.
GCTCGGGTGCCGGCCCCATGTCACGGAGGTGGATGGATCCAGCGTCTTTTGCAGAATACACAAACACCTTCGGGATTAGGGTCAAGCCTGCGCAACCGACAAAGGCAGCTATCTTTCATTTTTCGACTGGCTTTAGCCAGCACAGACTCGGTTACGCCATGTCGCGGTGAGCCGTTCAGATTTGGCTATTGAACTTACCATGCCGCAATAAAGTTCAAAGTGCCTGTCCGGCCCCTCACAAAGAATATCGGAATCATAACAGGATCAGAAATATCTAGCCCAAGACGCCACCCGCAGTCACTCAGTCGTTCGAGGACCGGGCTTGCGGCATGAAAATCACAACCTGACTTCCTTGGCAGGCTTCTTAAGGCTGAATTCTTCTTCCATGAGCCGGCCTATTTCTTTCTGCCGGTGGCAGGCAACAAGGTGATTCGAGGCAATTTCCTGAAGTTTTGGTTCTTCTTCCCGGCATTGATCCAGGGTGAACGGGCACCTTGCAATAAAACGACATCCCTGAGGCGGGTCAACAGGACTGGAGACGTCTCCTGCCAGGACTATGCGGAACTTCTTTCGACCCACTTCGGGAATCGGGATGCCGGAAAGCAATGCGTGGGTGTAAGGGTGTACGGGGTTTGAAAACAGATCTTTGGTCCTGGCGATCTCAACGACCTTTCCCAGGTACATCACTGCCGTGCGGTCGCTGATATATTTTACGACCAGGAGGTGATGTGTAATAAAAAGGAAGGTCAAATTCAGTCTATCCTTAAGAGATTTTAGGAGGTTCAGTATTTGCGCCTGGACTGAAACATCCAGGGCCGATGTTGGTTCATCCAGAAC
>JAFDIC010000318.1 GCA_019308525.1 Deltaproteobacteria bacterium | reverse complement strand
CAATCGATTCTTTGATCTCAAGGTCCATGTCATCGAGGGCCACAAACACCTTCAAGGTGTTTTCACGGGGAGGCAGACCGAGGAGGGGCATGTAGCGCTTCAGGACTTGATCTTTTGCCACGTACTTCACCAGACGCCTCAAGATCATTCCCTTTTCCACCTCATTGAATTTTCGGGTGGCCAGATTATCCAGGAGGCCCAGGACAAGGCAATCGAGCTCGGAAAGGTCGGTCTCAGAAAGATCCTTGCAGGTCACGGTCTCCATTCCAAGCGCCCTCAACGCTTCAATTCTGCGAAACCCTGTGACAGGCTGAATCCTTCCGTCCGTGCCTTGAATAACATAGGGCTCGTTCATGAGACCGATGGCCCTGATAGAGTCCACAAGGGGGCCGGGATCATAACCGAAACTCATGCAGTAGGGGCCTGGAGAGGTCTCGATCTCATTCAGGGGGAACACTCTTCCGGGAATTCTGTCGGGATCTATCGATTTCATCAGGCACTTACCCGAGTATCTCCGGCACTACCATCCAGGCGATCATCCATTCTTTTCCATCACCGCTCTCCAGGCAAAGAACTCCTCCCTGTCGGAACCTCACTATGGGAATGGATTCCTCTCCAGTGATCAAGAAAGAGGCGAGTTTACCGAGATGGGGCAAGTGGCCGCAAATCAATACATCTTCGTTCATGCTCCCCAGTTTTCCTGCGATCTCCTTCACGTCGTCCAGGGGGGAAAGTCCTTTCTCTTCAATAGGCTTGAGTGCTGGATTCAGTTCCGAGGTGACCAGTTCAGCGGTTTCTCTGGCCCGGGTCTTGCCGCTGTGTAAGGCCAGGCCTATGCTTATACCGGCCTTTCTGAGAAACCCGGCCACCGAGTTCACTTCCCTCCTTCCCTCTCCTGAAAGGGGTCTTTCAGGGTTTTCTTCCTCTGGAACGGGTTTGCCGTGTTGCATCAAAAGGACTTTCATTGCGCTCACCTCCTTTGAGCTTCGCTGCATGTTGGGGCATTCCTGTAAAGGATAGCAGAGAATCTGCCCGTGGGTCAAATACGCTTTCACATGCTTATCCTTTTGTTTTGACATGAAAACCCCTCTAATATATCATCCATTGACCGGCGAGCAAAGGATTGGCTCGACTTCCCGAGAAACCCTTGAACCAGTTAGGGGGCCTGGCTGTCTGGAGGAGTGAACAGGTGACAAGAGACTGGATCCGAACGGTATTTGCTTTCCTGTTTTTTTTCTTTTTCCTGTCCTGCGCATCATCCACCCTTGCCGAGAACATCAGGATAGGGGTCCTGCTCCCCCTGACGGGAAGGCTATATGAGCTTGGAGCAGAAGTGTCCTACAAGTCTTTTATTATGGCCGTCAGGGAAATGAACGAACAGGGTGGTATCGGGGGCAGGAAGATTGAATTGATCGTGGAGGATACTTACGGGGACCGGGACATAGCTATTACCACGATGGAAAAGCTCATCACCCAGGACAACGTCCACCTGGTTACCGGTGGCTTTTCCAGCACTGTGGCGTGGGCGGCATCCGAAGTGGCAGAAGAACACCGGGTGCCCTTTCTTGTCTCTACGGCTTCTGCTGACAGGATAACCGAGGCCGGGAGACACTATGTGTTTAGAATAAATACACCGGCCAGTGAACAATCAAAGGCACTTGATACATTCCTGGGAAACGTGGCCAGGATCAGGAGCGCTGCAATCCTGTATGAGAGATCCCTTTTCGGGCAATTCTGGTTGAGGAAGGTCAGGAGGCAGTTGGAAGGATTGGGACTTCATGTCACGCTGGCCAAGGCATTTTCCATGGACAGCGGTGATTTTCGGGTCCTGTTGTCGATCGTGAAAGCGGTCGATCCCGATCTCCTGTACATGATAGCCCATATGCCCGAGGCCCGGTTCATTATGCAACAGGCCAGGGAGGTATCCCTGAATCCAAGGCTTTTTGTGGGCCACCGGGTCGGATTCGCAGTACCGGAATTCGGCGTGACGGCCCGGGGCGCTTCCGAATTCGTCTATTCCCCTGTCATTTGGTCACCGGCCCTGCCCTACCCTGGTGCCCGGGAATATTATGCCCGATTCACCGACTACTATGGGCGCCCTCCTGACTACCATGGTGCTCAGGCCTATTCGGCAATGCAGGTAATCAGGGATGCCCTGGAGAGGTCTAAGACCCTTGAGCCCGATGAAGTGACAAAGGCCCTCCTCGAAACTGACGTCATGACCGTGCTGGGACCGGTGAGGTTCCGCTCATACGGAAAGAAGTCCCGGCAGAACAGGCTTCCCACATGCCTCATGCAATGGATCGATTCCAGGCTGAGACCGGTTTGGCCTCCTGGGATCGCCGTCGACAGATACGTGTACCCCACGCCCAAATGGGAAGAGAGGGAGCCGCGGGTATTCTAGACAAGCAGAGAGCTTTCCGTTAACGTTCCATGAACAAGGAGTCAGATCCTCCATGTTGGGGCCGTCCATTTTTGTCCTTGACTCCCTGGGGGCAAATCTTTTATTCTTTCCGAAAATTCCCGCCTCTGACAAGGGCTGTCAGCCTTGAAACAGTAATATATTTTGGTAAGTTCCAGGCGTAAACCCTGTTGTTACACATGATCATCTCTAAGTCTGAATGCCTATGCAATGCACTCTCATCCAGATACGGACAAGTAATGGCTTTGAAAAAGTCCAGCTTCCAGCCTCCGGCAGGTCTAAGGGTATTGTTGGCAAAGGGGATGACTTTTCTCCCACAACTTATCAAAATCTATCGAAGGAGGGTGTTATCATGAAAGGTAAAGGCCTTGTTGCGATCCTTTTTCTGGTTTGCGTGCTGTTCCTGTTTCTTGTTTCCCCATCCTTTGCACAATCCGAGATTGTCATCGGCCACCCTGCATGTCTTTCGGGAAAGTACGCAAAGGCGGGTGAGCAGGCGGTAGGAGGGATAAAGGCCTGCATAGACTGGGTGAATAATGTCCGGGGAGGGGTGAGAATAGGGGGTAAGAAGGTACCCCTGGCCTACAAATACTACGACAGCGAGTCAAAGAAAGAGGCAGTGACCAGCCTCATAGGCAGGCTCATCACCAAGAACAGGGTAAACGTGGTCTTTGCGCCTTACAGCTCCGGGCTTACCCTGAGGGGTGCACCTGTGGCCGAGAGTTACAGAATGCTTTACATGGACCACGGGGGAGCTAACAACAAGATATTCAGGCAGGGTTTCCGCTACATTGTCCAGACCATCGGTCCTGCAAGCAGGTACCATGAGGGCACCCTTGACATGATCCACAAGATCGATCCCGGCGCCAGGCGCGTTGCACTGGCGTACGAGGACTCCGAGTTTGCCAGGATGGTCATGGAAGGGGCCGTTGCCCATGCCAGGAAGCTGGGCTTTGAAATAGTCTTTCAGCGGACATATCCCAAGGGAGTAACGGATTTGACCCCGTTGCTGTCGGCCATGAAGGCAAGCAGGCCCGATTTCGTGCTCGGTGGGGGCCATTTTGAAGACGGACAACTCTTCAACAGGCAGATGGCCGACCTTGATTTCAATGTCAAGGCCCTGTCCCTGATCGCCGCGGCCACTCTTCCTGCTTTTTATGAGGCCTTGACGTACATGGCCGAAGGTGTAATGGGCCCCTCCCACTGGGAATACGGGGTCAAGTATTCCGAGGCAGAGGCAAAGAAGGTCGGTCTACCCTGGATCGGCCCCAGCCAGGATGAATTCGTCAGCCTGTTCAAAAAGGCAGTGGGTAAAGACATGATCCCGGACTATCACGCAGCAGAGGCCGGAGCCCAGGTCCTTGCCTATGTCCTGGCCGTTGAAATGGCCGATTCGCTGGATTCGCAAAAGGTTCGGGCAGCTCTCGGGGATCTGAAATTCATGTCCTTCTATGGCGGATGGGATGTAGATGACACGGGGCTCCAGATCGGCCACTCAATGGTCGATGTGCAATGGCAAAAGGGGAAACGCGTTATTGTCTGGCCCGAGGAGGCCAGGACCGGGGATGTGGTTTATCCGATGCCCACCTTTGCCGAAAAGGCACGTGGCAAGTATGCGACGCCCTAGGACGGTCAACAGGAATTCTTGACACACACTGATGAGAAAATGCTCTCTCACGCTCCTGTGGCCCTTTGTCAAGAAGTGAGAGAGCATTACTTTGTTTCCCACCCAAGGAGCAGAGGCTCAAGTAGATGATTACAGAGCAGTTGATGGGGAATTTGATCCAGGGTCTTGTGCTCGGGGCGATCTACGGCATGGCCACCATGGGGCTGAGTCTCATCTTCGGCGTTCTCAAGGTCGTCAACGTCGGCCATGGGGCATTCATCATGGTGGGGGCGTTTGTAACCCTGTGGATGTTCAATAACATAGCCCCTAACCCCATCTTGGCCATCCCGGCGGCCTTTGTCGTGGGGATGATAATTGGCGCCCTTTTCTATTATGCCGCCATGAAGAGGCTGATAAGGGGGCCCGAGCTGGCGTCCCTTCTGGCAACCTTTTCCATCGGGGTCCTGCTGGAGGAAATAGTCAAGCTGGTCTTTGGTTCCGAGTTCCGTGGCTACAACTGGGATGTGGGCAAAATCGACCTCGGGGTTACCGTCTTACCCATGTCGAAGCTCTATGCATGCATAGGAAGCGCAATCATAGCACTGCTGCTTTTTTTCTGGTTCAAGAAAACCCGGGCGGGTACTGCCATGAGGAGCGTCGTGGAGGATAGCCAGGGAGCCAGCGTTTGCGGTGTCAACGTGGGAGGGGTCTACGCGCTGAGTTTTGCCCTGGGTATAGGATTGACGGTTG
>JAFDIC010000317.1 GCA_019308525.1 Deltaproteobacteria bacterium | reverse complement strand
TCAAAATAATGGAAAAATCCTCTTTTGAGGTCACCAAAAGGGCCTCAATTACGTATTTCATTACATGGGGTTGTGCGGAGAGCTGGACTTCGGCAATCCTCTCCCAGAATTTCTCGTGTGCCCCTTCCAGGCTTTCCATCAGGCGTTCGTTTTTTTCATAGCAACTGATGACCTCCTCAGGGGAGATGGTCTTGATCTTGCCTTTTGATCTCTTTTGAAACATGCGGCATACGACATAAAAGATGTAGACGGCTAACTCCTTCACCTCCTGATCCAGGTCCCGGGTAAATTCCACGACAAAGGTCAACAGGTAAGGCTGAGCCTCATTCACTTCCTTTGTCTCTTTCTGTGCACGCAGAGGAGAAAAGGTTGCGAATTCTTGCCAGGTGGCCTCCACTAGTTCTTCTGGTATGGGTTCCATGCCTTCTTCATCCCCGTATCACTCAATACTTTGTTGCCATCGACATCAAGGCTCAGATCTCTGGAAACCTGTAATGCTCCCGGCACAGATGGATGCGGAAATTACTCTCCAATGATCTTGACGAGCACCCTCTTCTTTCTCCTCCCGTCAAATTCCCCGTAAAAGATCTGCTCCCAGGTCCCAAAGTCCAGTTTCCCGTCAGTAACGGCAACGACTACCTCCCGGCCCATGATCTGCCTTTTCATGTGGGCATCCGCGTTGTCTTCGCCCACATTGTGCCGATACTGCGAGACAGGTTCATGTGGGGCCAGTTTTTCCAGCCAAACGTCGTAGTCATGGTGTAGACCGGATTCGTCATCGTTAATGAAAACCGAGGCCGTTATGTGCATGGCATTGACGAGGACCAGTCCCTCCTTGATGCCGCTTTCCCTCAGGCACTCTTCCACTTGCTGGGTAATATTGATGAAGGCCCTTCTTGTCGGCACGTGAAAGAAGAGTTCTTTTCGGTAACTTTTCATGGTCAAACCTCCCTTACAATCATCCTATACCAGAGCGGAAAGAAATTGGCAACTTCCTTGGGCAAAACCTGCAGTTCAAGGAGCCGAACATCATTGTAGTAGAAGTGATTCCGGCATAGGCCTCCGTGGAAAGACCCTGCCTTGATTAACCTGAGCACGTTTGCTATCTTTGCCCGTGACATCCGCTACATTTCTTGCCCCATTTACTCCCGGGCTCTCAGGCGAGTCAGAGAGCTAGGTCCAGGAAAGGAGCAAAATTGCAAGTGAACAAGGCCATGACGAAAGTCGCCTTATTGGATTGCAGTGAATATCATGCTCGGGTGATCCGGGACAAGATCCTGGAGGGACTATCCCTCCTGGACCTTGATCCCTCCCTGTTTTTCGGGAAAAGGGTGGTTGTGAAGCCGAACCTGCTCAGTGCGAGTGTTCCTGAAAAGGCCATAGTCACCCATCCAGAGTTTTTCAGGGGTGCCCTCCAGGCCGTCAAGGCCCTCGGGGGCAATCCTGTGCTGGTTGAATCACCGGCATTCCATCCTCTTGACAAGGTCATGAGAAAAACGGGTTATGGGGCCGTGGTGGAAGAAGAGGGATGCGAGATCGCCGATACCAAAGATACCAAAGTCCTCTTTTACGAGAAGGGCTCGAGGTACCGCAGGTTTGAACTTCCAAGGCTTCTCTTCGAAGCAGACATTGTCTTGAACCTCCCCAAGTTCAAGACACATGGCCTGACGTATATTACCGGTGCGGTCAAGAACCTGTTCGGATTTATCCATGGGCTCAAGAAATCCCAGTGGCATATAAAGGCGAAGGACAAGGAAGCCTTCTCAAGCCTTCTCCTTGACCTCTACGAGGTAATTACCAGGGGGTTTGAACCTCCCAAGAAGTTCCTCCACGTCATGGATGCAATTGTTGCCATGGAAGGGGACGGCCCCGGTTCGTCGGGGTCTCCCAAAGAAGTCGGAGCCATGCTGATGGGAGAAGACGCAATAGCCCTGGACTCGATCATGGTGGCGATTTCAGGCCTGGACAGGGACAAGGCCCTCACCCTCGGCCCTGGAGAGGAGAGGGGCCTGGGGACCGCATCTATGGAGGGAATCCACCTGAGAGGTCTGAGCCTCGACGATTTCTCCGTTGACGCCTTCAGGCCGGGAGTTTCCAGCCCCGTCTCCCGGATTGACCGATGGCCCATGAATACCTCTTTTCTCAAGAATCTCTTGATCGAAAAGCCCCTTCCCCTGGAGACAAAGTGCATCCTGTGCTACGAGTGCAGGGCCATTTGTCCTGCCAGTGCCATTGAGAAGACCGATGACAAGGGGAAAAAACCAATCTATGATTACGATAAATGCATCCGGTGTCTTTGCTGTATGGAGATTTGCCCGGAGGGGGCCATAACCATCAAGCGGGGAAGACTTCAAGGGCTGCTGGATAGATGGGTGAAATGAGGGCGGTAAGGATAGCCAGCTTGTCTCGGCATGAGCGACGGCTTTTCTCCTTGGACAGCCCTGTCTCATTTTTTCGTTTACATTGAAAACTTAACCGGGTAAAGATCTTCCTGCACACATCAACTTGCTGAAAGGAGGATCAGAAAGGGAAGCTATGAGAATACGAGAACCTGGAAAGGTATGCGAAGGTCTATGGTACCTGGGACGAAAGGAGTCGGGAGTCTACCTCTTGGAAGGATCCAATGAGTCCATGATCATAAACGGTGGAATGAGTTACATCGTGCCTTCTATCCTGAAACAGATGGAGGAATTCGGAATTGACAGGAACAGGATCAAGAAACTGCTGATCCTCCATTCCCATTTTGACCACGTTGGGATCGTCCCATTCTTCAAGAGATCCCAACCCGAACTGAAAATCTATGCATCCTCCAGGGCATGGGAGATCCTTGCCATGGCAAAGGCGATAGAAACGATCAACGCCTTCAGCCGGGATGTTGCAGAGCGCATGGGTATGACAGGAGCACTGGAATCCTATGACCTGGATTGGAGTGATGATATCAAGGGCCGGCCCGTCAGGGAAGGTGATCGCATAAGCCTCAACGGGTTAGAAGTCCTAATAGTCGAGACACCTGGCCATTCATCTTGTGCCATATCTGCCTATGCACCGGCCTTGAAGGCCCTTTTCCCTTCCGACTCCGGTGGAATCCCTTTCGACGAGATCATCGTCTCATCGGGAAATTCCAACTACACGATGTACCAGGAGAGCCTGGAAAAACTCAAGGCCTTTGAGGTCAGGTACTATTGTGCGGATCACTACGGGTATGTGACCGGAGAGGAAGCAGCCCGGTTCATCTCCCGCTCCATCGAATGTGCCAAGGAGCACAGGGAGTTGATGGAAAAGACCTACCTGAAGACCCGGGACATCGACAGGGCCGTGGATGAACTCATGCCTGCCTTCTACCGGGATAACCCCGACTATTTCCTCTCACCGGATATCTTCCGCGGGGTGTACCGTCAAATGATTAAGCACATCGCCCAGGCCCTGGAAGAAAAGAAGCCGCCCGGCGGTGAGCAGAACCGGTAGATTGAAGCTCTTTTCCAACGCTAATCGCACTATTGTAGACTCTTTAGCTGGACATAGAAGCTCTGGTCCTCTGGGCCCGGGTCTTTAGATATTGACATTCAAAGGGTGATGGCTTATTTTTTTTCAGGTTCTGAAAAGCTTTTATGGAAGGAGTATCACCCCTCTCGCCTTGGGGACAGAAACCAGGGAACACAGAAATGAACGAAGACTGTGAAAGTCATGGGCGACGCGAAATAGGCGCGCTGTTTCCAAAACAAGCCAAGAACAAGCCGCGATACCGGAAAGCGGCCTCACCACTGGTGAATAGCCCTAGCGCTTTTCTTTCACAAAACTAGTGCTCTTCACCCCGGGGCCGCTTCCCCTGAGCGGTTCCCGGAGGTGAAAAGATGAAAAATCCACTCCTTGCACCTGAACTCCGCGACCTGTTAAGAAGGAAAGATACCAAGGCCATCCAGGAATTCTGCTCTTCTTCCCATCCCGGCACCATCGCTGAATTCCTCAGCGCCCTCGAAGCGCAGGAAGTCAGGGACATACTGAAAGTCCTGGAGCCACGGCTCAGGGCAGAGATCTTCAGCAACCTTGACATTCAACTCCAGGTAGCGCTGGCCAAGACCCTCAAGCGACTGGAGTTTGCAGACATCGTGACGAATATGTCCCCGGACGAGCGAGTGGATTTGCTCAAGCGGCTGCCTGAGGAATTGAAGGAAGAGGTCTTTCCGGTTCTTGCCCAGGCGGAGCGGGAAGATATAAGGCGTCTTGCCTCCTACCCTGAGGGCACGGCAGGAGCGGTAATGACCTCGGACTATGCGACCCTTTCGCCGGAGCAGACCGTGGAGGAGGCCATAGCAAAGCTGAGACGGGAAGCCCCGGACAAAGAGACAATATATTACACTTACGTCGTGGACTCGGAAAGGAGGCTCATAGGCTTTCTTTCCCTCAGGGAGCTTATTCTCGCGCGGCCTGAGAAGCGAGTGAAGGATATCATGCACAGGGATCTCATCTACGCCACGGTCACAGAAGATCAGGAAGAGGTCGCCAGGAAGATCGCCAAGTATGACCTCATCGCCCTTCCAGTAGTTAATGGAAGCCACGTCCTGGTGGGGATAATAACCCATGACGATGCCATAGACATCATACACCAGGAGCACACGGAAGACATGGAAAAACTAATGGCCATCAGGGGAGCCCATGAGACCGCTTCCTACATGCGGACTTCTTCCTGGGCACACTTCAAGAACCGATTTTTCTGGCTCGTGATCCTCGCATCTCTGGAGCTCCTGTCAGAATATATCGTTCAAAGTTTCGAAGGACACTTGCTCCAGTTCGCCATATTGGCCACCTTTAAG
>JAFDIC010000021.1 GCA_019308525.1 Deltaproteobacteria bacterium | reverse complement strand
GACTGGATTCGAACCAGTGACTCTGCGGATATGAGCCGCATGCTCTGACCAACTGAGCTACACCGCCGATCATCAATAATTTATTCAAATCTTTGATTTTGTCAATAGAATAATAATCCGCGCCGCCCCATGGGGCATGAGCGGAGGATGCTGCGAGTTGAACTTTTGTCCCAGGAGCAGTGCGGACCAGGGAAGGAGACAAGGTGTGTCAAAATCATCACATTCCTGTGTCATTGACGATACAAAACCGACGGCAGATGAGGATAGGGCAGTAGCCTCAAACAGGTACTACTCGCGGGTTCCGGCTTTTCGGCGAAAACGAAGCCTGTGGCACGCAATTTGCTGGCTAATACAAAGACAAAGACACATCCATTGGTTCTGGGTTGCCCGTTGCATTTATGGCGGTTCCTGCCATTAATTTTAGGAGGAAAGAAGGATAGAGTAGCGACGGCACACCCGGAGGGGCCCCGGCTCAGGCCGGGGTTTTCTTTTTGCGGATTCATGGGTTGAAAAGCTGTTGCCCAAAGCCTGCTCCACTGTGATCGGTGGTCCCTGGAGGCCGGGTGGCTTTCTTGACATGCCAGGGCAAATGGTCTAGATGTCTTCATAAGCGAAGATCTTAAGTTTTATGTCAAGTTTGTATATATTGTGGTGCCTAAGCAACGGAGTTGATTTCTCCTCAACTTGTTGGTTTGAGGCGGGGCTTCGCTGGTAATCATAAGGATTATGATGAGGAGTGGGTCAGTAAGGAGGAGTTGACAATGGTCTTTCAAGACGTACTAAAATCGCAGGGAGTGGTCACCTCCAGGAAGTGCCCCTTGTGCGGTCACCATGAAATAGGCATTACGACGGGGGACGGGGAGTTCCGCGCCCTGGTACCCGGTATGCTGGTGAAGATCTTAGAGACTCAAGAGGCACAGCCTCCTTCCATGAGGGGCAAAGAATCCGCCTCTGATGCTCCCGGTAGAAGAATGAGCGAAGAACCCTTGAGGAGTTTGTGGGTACCGGAAGAAGTTAGGGGGGACAGGGAATTGTGTCTGAAATATGCTGTTTTGGTTGAGGCCGATTACTTGCGGGGGGAGATGCATCCCCGGGCGTACCAGCAGGCCTATCTTCTCAAATTGCAGCGCCTGATTGATAAAGAGCTCGACACGCCGCTACCGGTGATCCTGGACAGATTGTTTGCTGCCCCCCATCTTTCCTCAGGAGACTCCAGGCAGATTGCAGAGGCCCTGTGGAGAGAACTGGAAGAGATACGAAGACCGGTCCAGCTCATGAAGGAGCACTTGGAGAGAAGGGACGAGCAGAGTCTAAGGACAATGATCTACCCCAGGAAACCTGAAGATCTGTCGTCCGCCGAACCAATGAGTGACGAACAGGTCGCAAGGGAGCTCGAAGCGCTCACACTGGAGGAATTTCTAAGCCTCCTGACAGCTTGAGCCTGAAAGGCCTCTGACCTCCCCATATCTTCACCACAGGTACTTTTGACGGCCCGGGATCTCAGGTTCAAGGTTCACGGGACAACAACCTCTTGGAACCGTGAACCTTGAAGCGGGCATCTACGCGTACTTCTTGAATTCTTCCGTCAAAGGCGGAACTACCTTGAACAGGTCGTCAACCACCCCGTAATCCGCTTTCTGGAAAATGGGCGCTTCGGGATCCTTGTTGATCGCCACTATGACCTTGGATGTCCCCATACCGGCCAAGTGCTGGATAGCGCCGGAGATCCCGCAAGCGATGTAGAGGTTCGGCGAGACCACCTTCCCCGTCTGGCCGACCTGGTCGCTGTGGGGTCTCCAGCCGGCGTCCACCGCGGAACGAGAGGCCCCTACCGAAGCTCCTATGACCTCTGCAAGTTCCTCCAGAATCTTGAAATTCTCGGGTCCTTTCATGCCCCGGCCGCCTGATACGATCTTGTCTGCCTCGGTAAGGTCCACCTTGCCGCTTTCATCACGGATCACATCCACGACCTTTGTCCTGAGTTCCCCGTCGTCCAGCGTAAAGGATGCATCCGCAACCTCTACAGATCTTGACTCGTCCGGCTCGTTCATGGACATCACATTGGGCCTTGCAGTGGCCATGTGGGGTCTCCTCTCGTCAAATGTCACCCTTGCGTAAGCCTTCCCGGCGTATATGGGTCGGATTGCAACAAGATTTCCGTCTTCAACGGAGAAGGCCGTGCAGTCCTGGGCCATTCCCACGTCCAGCCTTGCACACAGCCTGCCCGCAAGGTCCTTGCCCTGTGCAGAGGCCCCCAACAGCAATATGCCAGGATCATGGGCCTGAACGATTTGGCTGATTACAGAAACATAGGCATCGGTGGTGTATACCTGAAGCCTCGGATCATCTGCAACGATTACCTTATCTGCCCCATAATGCCCCAGTGCAGGAGCCTTGTCCTTGACGTCAGAGCCAAGCAGGATGGCGACAACTTTCTGGTTGAGTGCGTCTGCAAGACGCCTTGCTTCGCTGACAACCTCGTAAGATACTTTTCGAATCTCTCCGTCCCTTTGCTCTACTATTGTCATTATATCCTGTGCCATTTCTATCAACTCCTCGTTCCAATTTGTCTTAGTATCGGTGATTCCTATTCGCTGTTGATAATAGAAGATAAGGGGAAATCCCCCTGTTCAACCTCATATGACCTTTGCCTCTTCATGGAGGAGGCGGGCCAGCTCGGCTGCCTTGGCCTCTGGAGTATCCCCTTCGACGATTTTGCCGGGCTTTCTTTCCGGAGGCGGTGTCAATTCCAGAACCTGGAGCCTCCTGGCCCCGGAACCCACCTCGGAAGCGTCCATCCCCAGCTCGGACAGGGTCTTTTCTTCCAGGGGTTTCTTTTTGGCTTTCATGATTCCAGGCAAAGATGCATAGCGGGGTTCATTCAATCCCTTGTGGGCCGTAATCAGGGCTGGCAATGTAGACTCAATCACCAGTGTTTGCCCTTCGACGGGGCGATGGACTTTTACTGTCTTTGCCCCATCGTCAACTTCCACCTTCACTATGAGGGACAGCTGGGGAATCCCAAGGAATTGAGCAAGGGCGGCTCCCACGACACCCATGTCATCGTCGACCCCCCTTTGGCCTGTAAAAATCAGGTCAAATTGAAGGTCCTTGACAACCGCTGCAAGGGCCTTTGCTGTCGCCAGGGAGTCACTCCCTTCGAGGGCGGGATCGCTGATGAGGACCCCCTTGTCCGCGCCCATAGCCAGGGCGGTACGGATAGTCTCGGTTACCCTTTTCGGGCCCAGACCTATAACCGTGACTTCACCTCCGAACTTTTCTTTGATGCGAAGGGCCTCCTCGACGCCAAACTCATCGTAAGGATTCATCACCCATTTTATGTCATCCTCTACGATAGATTTCTTGTCAGGAGCGATCTTGATCTGCGTTTCAGTATCAGGTACCTGTTTCAAGCAAACTATGATATTCACCTTTTTCTCCTCCTCCTTTCATGATTTACGAAGCCTTTTCTTGTAACCTTGATTCAGCCGAAGGGCAAAACCCAGAGAAATTCCGAATTCCAGACACCAAACTTGAAACAATCCCAATGATCAAATCACAAGTCCCAAACAGAGCACAGGGAATCCACCATCAGAGCCCGCCCCGTATTATTCCCCTTGGCCCCGTTTGTGATTTGGCATTTGTCATTTGGTGCTTTCGTGCAATTTGGTACTTGTCATTTGGGTTTCCTTCACCAGGCCGTGGAGAAAATACCCACTGATTTGCCTGGCGGCGGTGTCTATACCATATTTTCTCCGGCTTGACAACACCCAGAACCTGGACATTTCATCCAGGGCTCCAAAAAACGCCCGTTTGGCTATGCCCGGGACGATATCCTGCCGGAACACGCCCTTCTCTTGTCCCTCCCTGACTATCTCCCCTATCAGGTTGAGATATTCGATGAATTTTTCGTTCTTGTACTCTTTCATGAACTTGCTGCTCTGCCTCAGTTCCACTTGGATGATTTCCGCCATGTCTTTGTTGTGTTCAATAAGTTTCAAGTGGTAGAGAGCGAATCTCTTGATCTTTCTAACGGGATCCTTCTCCCTCTTGAGTTCTTCTTTCATACCTTCCAGGACCTTTTTCATCTGTTCTTCGAAGAGGGAGATCAGGATGTCGTCCTTGTTTTCGAAATAGAGGTAAATGGTGCCGTCAGCGACCTGCGCTTCCTTTGCAATGTCAGATATTTTGGAGTTGAAAAATCCCTTTCTCGCGAAAATCTTCGTCGCCGCGTTGATGATCCTCTGATATTTATCCCCGTTCCTGCTTTTCATCGAATCCAAAGTCGATCTTTCCCAAAGAGGTCGAGCGCAAAATGAATGGTTGTTCATTCATTATCATGGGGTCGGTTTTTGTGTCAAGACATTTGCTCTAGTCCCTCTTCGGGTCCAATTCCCCGCAGCTTGCTGCGGTAGGTCGCGTATGATCCCCTGGGTGCGTCGTGGATTCTGAGGTATCCAGGAGCCAGGAGTCCGAAGAGCGAGGCTAATATGAACCCGCTTGTATGGTTGTTCTATTCTGGCTTCTCTCTATATGCTCGGTGCCAGCCGCGGGCCATAGCCCCTTCCAGGGGCTGAGCAAAACCGTGCCCTCTGGAACCGGATCATTACCGGCGCCTCTTTTCAGAATAATCTTGACTAACTGCCCCAAATTCGATTAAATTTCTAGTGAATCTCGGAAGCGCGATGGTGATATGGTATATCGTTAACCCCTTGAAAAGGAGGGAAGCAATGCGCAGGTTGTTTCTATTTTTTCTGGCTGGAGCCTTCTTCGCTGCCGGTTGTTTCGTGGTCGGTCTAACGGATGATGTTAGTGCCAAGACCATCAAGGTCGGAGCGATTATCAACCTCACAGGGCCTGCCTCCACGTGGGGGCAATTTCACGCAAAGGGGCACAGGGATTATTTCAGGTATGTCAATGAGGTGAAAGGAGGGGTCTACGGCAACAAGATAGACTTGAAGATCGTGGATCACGGATACAAGGTTCCCGAGGCCATCAAGTGGGTCAAGAAGTTCTGCACTTCTGAAAGAATGGACATCCTGGCCACATGGGATGCCGGTTCAGGCATCATGGCAAAGCCTATTATCCAGAAGTACAAGATACCCAATATCAACTACTCGACCTATCAGGGTATCTTGAAGCCGCCTGTTGACTATGCGTACCTCCCCTACGGAGCATACAACATGGACAGCTACGCCGTGCTGGAGTATATCCGTGCCATCCACAAGGGGCCGGGAGTTCCCAAAGTGGGTCTTCTGACTTACAATAATGCCTATGGTAAGTCGATCCATGATGCCAGTAAGCAATATGCCTCCAAATACGGTGTGGACATCGTAGCCATTGAGGAGTTTCCCCCGAAGGCGCTAGATCTCAACACCGAGCTGCTGAGGCTGAAGAATGCGGGAGCCCAGTATATTTTCATGCAATGCCTGCCTTCGGCGATACTGATGGCCTTGAAGTCTGCGGACCGCATAGGCTACGACGTGCCCTTTTTCGGGACCTGGACCTCCACGGACCCGGATTTCTTCAAACGGGGCAAGGGCCTGATCAGGGACCGGATGTTCATGCAATTCCCCGGAGGGCTGCCTGTGGATGAGACCCCCGGGATGGATCTCTTGAGGGAGCTGTGGGATAGATACAAGACGGTCTCCAGGTTTGATGCCTCCTACTGGGAAGGAGTGGTGATCGCCTCTATCATGGAACGTGCCTTTCGAAGGGCACATGAGAAGTTTGGAGAAATAAACAGCGAGACTGTCAATAAGGCGCTTGAAACATTCAGGAACGAGGATTTCGGTGGTCTCGTCCCGAACATAACTTACACTGAGACGGATCACAGCGGTTCCTGGATGGCAAGGATCGTAAAGATCAATGAAGACCAGACTTACACTCCGCTTACGAGCTTCTGGGCACCGGGGAGGGAAAAGGTCAGGATACTAAGGTAAACCACGAGCGAATAATGCACGGGGCGTTGAGCAAGGTCAAAGAGGCGGAATCAGATTTGCCTTTCAGCCCCGTGCCTTTCCCTACAGGAGATTGCCCGGGGGAAGACAGGTAAATAGATGAAAGCCTTTCGCGGTGAACCCAGTATTTTCGCTTCGGTTCGGCCCGAGGAGAGACAGGCCGAGCTGGAGGTGAAAAATTTAACCCTGACCTTTGGCGGAATTACCGCCCTGAACAAGATCAATCTGGTAGTTAACAGCGGCGAGCTGGTGGCGATCATCGGCCCCAATGGGGCCGGAAAGACGAGCCTGTTGAACTGTATTACCGGGTATTACAAGCCGCAGGAGGGGCAGATATTCTTCAACGGTGAAGAGATTACCCGCCTATCCACTCACCACCTCACCAAACTCGGCATCGGCAGGACTTATCAGAACATAGAGCTGTTTCCGGGAATGACCGTCCTGTCCAACATGCTTTTGGCCCGCCATGTCCACAGCAGATACAATCTGGGTAGTGCGTCCCTTTTCCTGAAATCCGTGAGGGACGAAGAGGTACGTCACCGGAGGATACTGGAAGAACTTATTGATTTCCTGGAAATGCAGTCGATAAGGAAGAAGCTGGTGGGATCACTGCCCTATGGCATGAGAAAACGGGTGGAGCTCGGCCGTGCCCTGGCATTGGAACCAAAACTATTGATCCTCGATGAACCCTTTGCAGGCATGACTCTCGAAGAAAAAGAGGACATGGTACGTTTTCTGAAAGATCTGCACGAAGCGTGGGGTCAAACAATGATCCTGGTGGAGCACGATATGTCTGTGGTGATGAGTATCTCTCAAAGGGTCATCGTTCTTGATTTCGGGGTAAAGATATCCGAGGGAACGCCGGAGCATGTTCAAAGGGATCCGGAAGTTATCAAGGCTTACCTTGGAGAGGAAACGAGGTTGGAATAGAGGCATTAATGGGCAGTGCTGCGGGCCAGAGGGGAATTTCGAACAGTGAAGCGTTGTCGACCCTGGAGCAGTTCACCTTTCCCCAGATACTGTTGAGACAGGCGGAAAGACTGGGGCCCGAAAAGACCGCCATCCGTGAAAAGGCATACGGGATATGGCAGAGATACAGTTGGCAGGAATACCTGGTATATGCCAAGCATACATCCCTGGGCCTTATATCCCTGGGCCTCAAGAGGGGAGAGAACGTCGGGCTGATACTGGACAACCATCCTGAGTGGCTGTTCAGTGAACTGGCAGTCCAGGCGATGGGTGCTGTTGCGGTGCCCCTGTTCACTTCCGCGGTATCGAAAGAGATAGCGGGGGGTCTCGATAGGATCAAGGCAGCATACGTGTTCGTCCAGGATCAGGAGCAGGTGGACAAACTCCTTGAAACACGTGACCATATATCCCACGTCCGCCGGGTAATCTATGTAGACCCGACAGGGATGAGAAGCTATGAAGACGACCCCTGGTTGATCAGCTTTGCACAGCTACTTGAGCTGGGAAAGAGGCTCGACCGGGAAAAGCCGGAACTTTTCAACAAGGAGCTATGGGAGGGGAATCCTGATGACGTTGCCTTGATGCTTATGACATCCGGTACCACGGGTGTGCCAAAGCTGGTGATGTTGAGTTATGCAAATTTCACGGATATGGCCTTCAAGTGGCTCAGGACTGCACCAATCGGCATCGGCGACAACTGGATTTCGATTACGCCCACGGCCTGGATCGTAGATCAACTATGGGGAGTGGGGATAGCCTTGTGCGGGGGCCTGGTCATGAATTTTCCCGAGACCTTCGAGACAGCCATGGAAGACTTCAGGGAAATCGGCCCGACCGTACTGGTCTCCTCTTCCAGGTTCTGGGAAGACCTGGCTTCCCAGATAAGGGTGAAGATAAATGACTCAGGATACATAAAGAGGTCCCTGTACAACCTCTCCCAGAGGATCGGCGGCAGAGTAGTGGACCTTGAATCGGAGCGTCGACCTGTGCCGGTCCATCTCAAGGCCCTGAAGAAGATCATGACGAGCACAGTATCGAGACCGCTGATGGACAGGGTTGGATGCCTGGGGTTTCGGGCGGCCTACACCGGGGGCCATCCCATAAGCCCTCAGGTAATTCGCTTCTTCAGGGCCAATGGACTGAACCTGAAGCAATGCTATGGACTGACCGAGGCAGGGGGAATCTTCCAGGTCCAACCCGACGACGAGGTGAAACCCGAAACCGTGGGAAAACCTCTGCCCGGTACAAAGGTAAGGATAACCGATGACCAGGAAGTGGTGGTTGCCAGCAAGTCAAACTTTGTGGGCTATTACGAGAACCTGGAGGCCACGGCCGAGGTGCTCAGAGAAGGGTGGTTCTATACGGGAGACGCGGGATATCTGGACGAAGACGGGCACCTGCTCATCATAGGCAGAAAAGAAGACATAATGAGGACAAGGGAGGGGGAGGCCTTTTCTCCGGACTTCATAGAGACCAGGTTGAAATTCAGCCCCTATATTAAGGAAGCTGTCATATGGGGGGAGGGTCAGCCCTATCTTACGGCGTTCATCAACATAGACTTCGGCAACGTGGGGAACTGGGCCGAAGAGAGGAAGATCCCCTATACGACCTACACGGACCTCTCCCAACAACCGCAGGTCGAGGAACTGATTCAGGGTGAGGTCAGGCAGGTCAACGCACAATTGCCCAAGCCAATGCAATTGGTGAAGATTATCCTCCTCTACAAATTGCTGGACCCCGACGACGAGGAGTTGACCAGAACGGGCAAGGTGCGCAGGAAGTTCGTCTTTGAGCAATACAAGGAACTTATCGATGCCATGTATGCAGGCAAGAAAGATCTCAAGGTCAGCGGTCAGGTCAGGTACAGGGATGGAACAGTGGGGAAAATCGAGACCACGGCGAAGATCCTGGAGGTTTGATCGGGGGAGAGGAGACTAATGGAGTTTTTTCTACAGGTCTTGGTGAATGGGCTTTCCCTGGGCTTCTTGTACGCCCTGTCGGCATTAGGGTTTGTAATGATTTTCAAGTCCAGCAGCGTTCTCAATCTCGCCCACGGGGAGCTTCTGGCCATAGGAGCCTTTGTATTCCTGGTCCTCTCTACGTGGGCCAATTTGCCCATAGTGCTGGCATTTGCATTCACCCTGGCCGGTACCTTTGCCCTGGGTTTCGTGGTTGAAAGGTTTTTCCTTCGCCCCCTGATAGGAGAGGAGCTTATTCACGTGATCATGTTGACCCTGGGGATTGGGATCATGTTCAAGGGCTTGCTGCTGTTCATATTCGGAGGCGACATCCATGAATACAGGCCCTTCTTGCCGGAAGTATTGTCCATAGACTGGGGCATGATCAGGGTTCCCTCGGTAAATGTGGCGGCCTTTATCATAGGAATACTGTTCCTGCTAATCTTTGGTTTTTTTTTCAAATATTCTTCCCAGGGGATCTACATGAGATCCGTGGCGGACAATCAGACTGCCGCCCTCTCCCTCGGGGTCCACGTGCGCAGGGTATTCGCCCTTTCCTGGGCCATAGCCTTTATCGTGGCCGCCATGAGCGGGATAGTGCTGGGTATCATCAACGGCATCAATGTCCATGAATTGAGCGCCATTGGCCTCAAGGTGTTTCCTGTTGTGATACTGGGCGGACTGGACAGCATAGGTGGTGCCATACTTGGCGGTATCATCATAGGTTTGGTGGAGACGTTCACGGGGGGATACATATCCACGTCGCTTCGGGAGATTGTGCCGTACATCGTGCTCATCGTGATCTTGATGGTAAAACCCTATGGTCTGTTCGGGCTTGTGGAGATTGAGAGGGTGTGATTCCGGGACAGGTCAAGAATAGGGGCGTTTGACCAAAGCGGCAAGGAAGGAGAAAGGCAACATAGATGAGGAGGCTCCAGTTTCATCCCTGCGGTAATTTCAAGGAATCCTACTACCAGGAATTGACCATCTTTGAGACGGATTTCGGGAGGCTGTGGTTGGTCATCGGCCTGGTGTTGCTTTTCCTGGTGGTCCCCTTCCTTAGCAGCCCCTTCACACTCTATATCCTGAACATAATAGGGATATACTCCATTGCAGCGGTCGGACTGAACCTTCTCATAGGCTATACCGGGCAGATTTCTCTTGGGCACGGGGCATTCTTTGGGGTAGGAGCTTATACGGCGGCCATACTTGCAAATAAGCTAAGTATGCCTTTCATACTCTCGATCCCTGCTGCCGGTATCATGACCGCCGCCGTGGGGATCATATTCGGGCTCCCCTCGGCCCGTCTCAAACATCTGTACCTGCTTATCGCCACTTTGGCAGGACAGAAGATCATCGAATATGTCCTCGTTCAATGGGAGAGCCTGACGGGAGGGGCTGCCGGAATCAGCATTTTGGGTGCTACGCTCTTTGGGATAGATTTGGGTAGTGACAGGGCCTTTTTCTATGTTATCTTCGCCTGTTTCGTGGTCCTGACATGGATCGCCTCAAACCTGGTTCGGTCGAGATACGGGCGGGCTTTCATAGCCATCAGGGACAATGACAGGGCGGCGGAAGGAATGGGTATACCACTTTTCCCCTATAAACTGCTTTCTTTCGCCATCAGTTCATTCTATACAGGGGTGGCTGGGGGACTGTATGCCTATTACATCATGAGCATAACCCCTGAGCCCTTTGATCTATGGCTTTCCATCGTCTTTATCGCCATGATCATCATAGGAGGGCTCGGGAATATTCCTGGGTCCGTGTTCGGGGCTGTCTTCATCGTTGTGCTCGAGGAAATCTTGAGTCATGCCACCGAATACCTTATGAATATCGGGGCAACCATGGGCGCTGCCATTACCATCGCTCCTCTCAGGGAGTTCGTTTTCGGCCTTGCAATCGTATTGTTTGTGATCTTCGAGCCGAAAGGGCTTGCAGAGGTCTGGAGGATAGTTAAGTCAAGCTTCAGGTTGTGGCCCTTCTCCTATTGATATGATGGCTTCGTAAAAAGTCCAATTCCCCGCAAGGCGGGATCTAGGGATTTGCGTTGCGCTTCATCTCGTTGTGACTGCGGCGAACCATAAGTACGCCTCTCGCAGATACCGCTGCTGTTTAGCGGTGATCACACGAGATTCTCGCGCTCCCGACGGCGGGATTTCGCAAGCTCAACTTGACTGCGCACTTGAAGCTTTTTACTTTGCCATCCGATTCTTGATTTTTTCTTGGTTTGCCAAATATACTGTAAGGGAATTCCAGGGTAGTTTCTATGGAAGATGATATTCGGCTTCTCATAAATAACATAAGCGTCGTGTACTCTGATGTAATCCAGGTCTTAAAGGGCGTCTCCCTCAAGATCAGGAAGGGACAGATCGTGTCTCTCCTGGGGAGCAACGGGGCGGGAAAGACCACAACCCTCAAGGCCATTTCGGGGTTACTGAAACCTGAAAACGGCAAAGTGACCGAGGGCTCCATTGAGTATGACGGAGAGCCGGTACAGAACTCATCCCCGGAAGAGATTACCAGGAAAGGGATTATTCAGGTCCTGGAAGGGAGGCAAGAATTCAAGTACCTAACGGTGGAAGAAAACCTAAAGGTTGGAACTGCGACCAGATGGGGGAGGCCGTACCAGGATGACCTGCAACTGGTGTACCGCTATTTTCCAGCCCTGCTTGCTCGAAAGAAGGCCCTGGCCGGCTATTGCAGCGGAGGGGAGCTTCAGATGCTTGTCATCGGAAGGGCCTTGATGGCCCATCCAAAACTCCTCCTCCTGGATGAGCCTTCCCTGGGCTTGGCGCCGTTGCTGGTAAAAGAGATCTTTCAGATAATAAAGAGAATCAATCAAGAACAGGGGACCACCCTTATGGTCGTCGAGCAGAACGCAAACATGGCCCTTCAGATTGCCCACTACGGCTATGTCATGGAAAACGGAAAGATCGTGCTTGAGAGTGGAGCTTCTGAGCTGAGGGAAAACCCGGATGTTAAGGAGTTCTACCTTGGGACTGCGGCATCAGGGGCGCTGAAGTCTTACAAGGAGGTAAAGGCTTACAGGAGGAGAAAACGCTGGCTGTAAAATAAATGAATCTCCCTGAATCATTACCCTTTGATACTATAGGGTCCGACGACCCTTTCAGCTTTATCAAACCGGAGGAGTTCCAGTCCCTGGGCATAGATCCGAGGGATATCCCGCCAGGAACATTTGTGTCCCGCAGACATCCGGCCCAGATGCAGAGCCGTTTTGGTGGAAATGCGTACGGATTCGGATTCTTTGAGCTCTATAATCGATTGAGCCAAAAGGACCTCGAATTGCTCCAATCAGTGAGCCTTGAAGACCCTGAGAATGTCAGGCGGCATTACAGGGAGATAAACAGGATTTACGCCGAACTAGGCCTCCTGATAAGGTTTTCAAGCCATGGGAGACCCTTTTACCTGGTCCCCGGGAACCTTATTTCTCTATCCGTCTCGCGCATAAGAAATAGGGCTGATGAGATTAGCAAGATAATCCGCTTCCACGGTAAGAAATACCTCAAGGAGCGCTACAGGATAGGCCTTCTGACTCAGGCGGACCACCTCATAGTCAACGATCTCTCTCTTCGCTTCAAAGAACACCAGTTTGTAGTCATAGATTCCCTGAGAATGCTCCAGTCTCTGAGGGCCGAGTTGGACATGGTGATACTAACCAGGGATATCTATGAGATCATAGTCATGAAGGAGTTCAATCCGAGTAAAAAGGCGTTGACCTCAAAGAAGAGATTGAGGGAGTACGCGATCTATTTCTTGAACAGGTCCTTTCAGTCCCTCAAGCAGGGGGGCGAGCTGTTCATGATAGCAGATTCTCATCCGCTGAGGTCTAAGCAGACCGTAGAGGTGACATTCCGCTCACTTGAAGAAGAGAAGAACTTCCTCCTGTTCAGCCACGCCTTCAGGACCATGAAGAAATATCATTCAGGTGGAGGGGCCTATCAGGTCAATGTCTTCGACCTTCAAAAATACCTGGACGGTATGTACATGGGGAGTGATATCCTGAACAAGCTCCTGGACGGGAGAAATGTGGAAGAGTTGAACATAGAGGAGATGGATGAATTGCCCTATCTGAATTATCCCCTCGAGGATACATTGAGCTATGATCAGGTCAAGGCCTGGCCCGAGATGTTTTCTCCCTTTTTCGAGGAAATCTTCCTGAAGCCCCTGTTGCCGGAGTCTGTGAAGAGTGACTGGGAGAGGAGATTCAGAATCGATGGTTATCCTCCAAGTTACATGCTCATATACCTTGGGGAGAAAAAGGTGCCAGAAACGACCCTCTCAGAGATAAAGGAGACGGTTGCGGAATCCAAGCTTTCCGGATGTCCTCTAAGCCTGTTGGCTGATTATCGCGATTCCTTCGGTTATCTGATCAGGACCCTGAGGGTGCTGAAAGGAATCAAAAGAAAAGAGCTTCCGTGGCTCCCTGAGGTCTTTATGGAACAACTCAGGGAGCCCTTGGTGAACAAGAAGAAAAGGTATCCAAGCTTGAACCATGTCCTCGGACTGATTTCCAAGATAAGCAAACTTGAAAGGATCGAATCCTACCTTAACCCGGAAGGGATAGAAGGTCCCAGGACGAGCCTCTTGTCAAATCTGGAGATTCTATCCCTATTCGGCTTCAGTCCTGGCGAGTTGAAAGAGATCTTTCTCATAGTAGTTGGGCATACGGCCATGGGGAGGGTGCTGGCCGGGAAGATGAACGAAAAGGCATTGAAACCGGTCTCTGACTTGGCCCGCACCGTGGATTCCCAGCAGTCGTTGAATCTGTTGGGCTATTGTAGATTGATGACCATGGCGGAAACGGTTGCATCAAAGAGGTCAGGCCTTAGCACAGAGCAGCTTGCCGAGCTCTTTGGCCTCTACGATTCCATGGTCAGAGTGGTTACTAATCGCGAATTGGACTGGGAGCAATACCTGGATGAAAGTATAAGTTCCACGGGCGGCATCCACCATCAGATCGTCAGGAAAATACTAAAAATGATGAACCGTTTCGAATTTCTCCACAACTGGCAAGATCTACCTTCAAAGGGGATCATGGAGAAGGAGGTTCTTGCCGATTACAATGACGCCAATCTGGCCAAGATAGAAAACGCACTGAGGTTGCTGGGGGTGATCAGGGAATTTGAAAGGAAGTATCTGAAAAGCGATCCCCTTGAAGTGTCCACCTTCTACAGAAAGTTTCTCAATATCGAATTCCACGGCACCGGTCACATATTTGAAAGGATGGACGGGCGCATGCTCTTTCCCCTCCTGTGGGTTGCCGTCAACTTGTCGAGGACGGATATTGTAAATTTCAATCCCATATTGGCTGGGGTTGCCCCGGCTGAGATCAGCCACCTGGTCAAGGAGGTGGAAGCAGAGACCAAGTATATCAATGAAAACTATCTCGATCTCCCCACGCTGAGGCGATTTAGCGACCAGCTATATGAGAGCCAGACCTCCTTTATTGTAGGCACTGGATTCCAGTTGAAGTTGAACCATGAGACCCAGGCCCTGGACATCACTTACATCAATATGGATGAAAACATAAACCGGCTGGAAAGGATGGCAAAGGAATACGAGGGATGTCGGGTGTCTGAGATTCCCGTCCAGAGCCTGGAAGAGATGGAGAGCTTTTTCGGGAACCTGGAAAGCTTCTATACGAGTCACCTGAGACTCCTGTCCCACGATGATTCCGATTTGAGATTACCTGCTAGACAGAGGATGTGGTTCAAGAGGGCGGAAGCACTGAGGGAGACCATTAGGGCTAATTTCGTAAAGGCTCTTTTCCATCCTGAAAGCCTTTACTCGGACATTGAGATCCTGTATCAACGCTGTCCTTCCCTGCTGGAGTTTGTGCTTCCCGAGATCATGGAACTCAAGGACCTCAAATTGGCGGGTAAGGTCTACCTGAAGTCACCCGTCCTTTCCCACATCCTGAAAAGCATAAAGAAGATAGAAGCCTTGATAAGGCGAGACAAGGATGGCTTCCAGGATGTGGAGCTATTGCACAAGGCGGCCCAGCGTGAATTTGGTCCAATGGCAGCCGGTATCGTGGGATTGAGTGAGGTACAGATCGAAACCCTGGGGAGCATGATAAATCAATTGATGAGCGCAGATCGGCCTCTGTTCGAGGCGTTCATCAGGTCTTCCGTTTTCAGGGACATAGGACTCAATCCCGTGCTGAGGGAAAAATACAGGAATGAGGTCAACATAGTCGATCACGCACTTGCGGGGGCCTATTTCCTTGAAAAGGAAAAGATACCAGAGAGATACGGTATTTATGGGAAGTCGCGGAAATACTTGGTAGACCTTGTGAGATACCATGATTTTCTCCACCACATGGTTCGGGGAGAATTTTCGATTTATGCCACCCAGGAGCTCCTGGACCTGGGTCACAAGAACTTTTTTGACGCCTTTTTCATAAGTTCTTTTATTGTGTTTTCCTCGATGAAGGAGGGCATAGTCCTGGAAGATCTTGCGACCCAACTGTACCGGATCAGGTGTATATGCCATGAGATTATCGAGGGCAAGAGAACCCTTGATGAACACATCCGGGAAATCTGCTCCAGGAGGGGCCATGTCTTCCATGCCCTCGAACTCTACTATCAAAGGGGCCTGCCCCCTGACAAGACACCGGCAAACTATTTTGATTCCTTTGGCCGCGATGAATCAAGGGAGGAAGACTATGTCAGGGCGGGGAGAAAGATCTATGCCCTGGAAAGAATATTCAGGCTCAAGGGAATTAGGTACGTGGAATTCCGGGATCTTGCAAGTCTCATTGTCAAAGTCCCCCTCAGATTCATTTATCAAAGGAGGAATTATCGCGGGGTCGGGTACCCGACCTTTGAGCGGGAACTTTTTGAGGCATTGCGCCTGTACAATGGCTTGAGGAGTCTGCCAGGAGAGGCACTGGACTTTATGCTCGAGAGACTGATAAGGGACGAAGTCCGTCTTTATGGTTTTGAAAATGTCAGCGTCTACATGAATTACGAGAATATGATAAAGCTGCTCTTGATAGTCTTGATGGGCTGCGCCCGTTTTAGAGGGAAAAACAAGCCCGTTTGCGTCAACTTCCTGGATTTGGCAGAGAAGGTGGAAAGGCGGTACGAAGCACTGAATGACTCCTTGAACAACATCTCGGCGAAGAAACTATGGAGTGAGCCCTATTATCTAAATCACTTCTTCAGGGCAAAGACAGGCCTTGTCCTTGGCAAGGACGAGGACAAGAGGGTGCTCACGGTCGATTTCGTCGACAGGATAAACATAGGCCAAAAGATATCTTACATGAGGTCCATAGGGGACCTGGATCAGCTAAAGAACTATTTCCACTATAGTCTCAGGTCCTTGAGGAAGACACCATTTTATACTGATGATTATGAAAATGAACTGGAAAGGGCATTTGAAGAGAGACTCCGGGAAATTACTGACGCCATGCTTGACCGGGTCAGGACTAAAATAGAGGCATCCAGGGATTTCAAGGAGATTCAGGGCATAGTCAACGACCTCATGGAGCGTTCTCTGGACATCGGTTTTACAGAAGGGCAAAGGCACAGGCTTGTGGACCTTTATGAGCTCAGGAAAGACCAACTAAAGAGGGAGAAATTAAAAGAGATAACCGATTTGCTGGACAGGACAGGGGACATGCAGGAGTTGAAGGACTACTGGGACAGCATAAAGTGGTATCTATTCGATCATCGTCCCTATCTCGGAAAGGAATTTGAGAACCTGGTAGCAAGGAAATTTGACAAGAGGATGGGGCAACTAGGCGATAACAGCACCCCGCCCCATTAGGGACACTGGGCCGACTATTCCACCCCTGCCGACTACTTGCGCTGCCGGAGAATATTCCTCCTATCAGATGCTCACTTCGAGGAAGTCACGGGGATTCTACCTGGTCATCCACCCAATCCAAGTAGCTTTTGCTTCCCTCAACCACGGGGGTCGCAAGGATCTCCGGTTCTTCATAGGGATGGATCGCTCTTATTTCATTCTCGATCCGGGGATAGAGGGCCCTTTTACTTTTCATGGTACAAAGCCATTCCTGTTCTTCCTGTATCTCTCCCTTCCACCAGTAGGTGCTGGAGATGGGACCCAGGACCTGGGCACAGGCGACCAATCTTTTTTCAACAAGACGTCTGGCGATTTTCCGGGCATCCTCTTGGGTTTCAAGGGTCGTGTGGACCTCAATGTATTCCTTCACGGCCTGTTCCTCCTCGCGTTTTTCCTGGTCAAGATACAGTATACAGAGCGATGTTTCAACTTGGCGGCAAAAGCGCGGGAAAACAAATCTATTGCAGGCCACCGCTGGATCGGTATAGAGTATGGAGTGCTGTGACAATGGACATGCTGATCAAGCAATTGCCACAAGTTTTGGAGGGAGGTTCTAAGAATGGGCAAGGGTTTCAGGGAAGAAGAGGATTCTATGGGCTGTGTGAGGGTCCCCGGGGATGCCTACTACGGGGCGCAAACGCAAAGGGCCGCAGAAAACTTTCGTCTGAGTGGTTTGAGATTCCAGAGGTCCTTTATTCGAGCCATGGGCATGATCAAGAAATATGCGGCCAAGGTGAACCAGGAGCTGGGCCTCTTGGAGAAAGGCCTGGCAGAAGCTATTGTCCAGGCTGCAACCGAGGTGGAAGAAGGAAGGCTGGATGAGCAGTTCATAGTTGACGTGTTTCAGACGGGCTCCGGGACCTCTACGAATATGAATGCAAACGAGGTAATAGCCGGGCGCGCCAACGAGATACTTACGGGGAGGAGGGGGGGCAAGACTCCGGTTCATCCAAACGATCACGTCAACCTGGGGCAATCAAGCAATGATGTTATCCCCACGGCCATTCATATCGCGGCCTTGATGGGTGTCAGGGAGACGCTCCTCCCTGCCATGGGCGTGCTTCAGAAGAGCTTGTTACGAAAATCCGAAGAGTTCTCGGACGTGCGCAAGATAGGCAGGACCCATCTCCAGGACGCTGTCCCTATCTCCCTCGGCCAGGAATTCAGCGGGTATGCAAGGCAAGTGGAACTGAGTATCAGGAGGGTAAAATCAACGGAAGAATCGCTTGCCGAGTTGGCCCTGGGAGGCACAGCGGTTGGAACAGGGCTCAATACCCATCCCGAATTTGCCTCCCGCGTTATTACCTATGTTTCCGGAGAGACGCGCTGCCCCTTCAGGGAGACCACCAACCACTTTGAAGCACAGGCATCCCAGGACGCATCCGTGGAGGCCAGCGGCGCCCTTAGATCCTATGCGGTCAGCCTCACAAAGATATGTAATGATCTCCGCTGGCTTTCATCGGGGCCTCGCTGCGGCCTGGGCGAGATTACACTACCCTCACTCCAGCCCGGATCTTCCATCATGCCCGGGAAGGTAAACCCGGTTATCCCGGAGGCAGTTTTGCAGGTTGCCGCGCAAGTGATCGGAAACGACGCCGCCTTGACCTTTGCAGGCCAGGCCGGGAATCTGGACTTGATAGTAATGCTCCCAGTCATGGCTTACAGCCTCCTCCAATCCATTGATCTGCTCGGATCGGCCAGCATTACACTGGCAGAAAAATGTGTGGATGGGATTAAGGCCGACAGGGATAGGTGCATATCATACCTTGAACAGAGCCTCGCACTCTGCACCGGTCTTGTGCCGGTTATAGGCTATGACAGGGCGGCAGCCATTGCCAAGGAGGCATACGAAAAGGGGGAAAGCATACGGGAAGTGGCATTGAAAAAGCGCGTCCTTCCAGAGGAGGAACTCAACAGGCTGCTTGACGACATGATTCGTGGCAAGACCTAGTGGGGGGTTGCGCAATCGGATGTGTCTCCCATGAGCTTTGAGAGAGCGTGCTCCAGGGCGGGCAACAGGACTTGTAGGTTTTCCCTGACTCCGCCGGGACTGCCAGGGAGGTTGATTATGAGGCATGATTTTCGCACCCCCACCATGGCCCTGGAGATCATTGCATGGGGAGTTTTTTTCAAGCTCTCCCCACGCATGGCTTCCGCCATCCCCGGGACCTCGTAATCTATCACCTGTTTCATGGCCTGGGGCGTAACGTCGGTAGGGCTGAGCCCGGTACCCCCGGAAGTGACGATTAGGTTCAGACCCTCCTCGTCGACCCATCTGCTGAGGGTATTGACGATCTGCTGAAGATCATCAGGTATGATTTCGCGCTTGACCACGGAAAAACCCAAGGTTTCTAACATCTCTGAGGCAACGAGGCCGCTCTCGTCGAACCTCTCTCCCCTCGAGGCCTTATCGCTCAATACCAAGACGCCGGCTTTTACATCAAGATCCATCAGCTTCCATGCTTCGGGGCCCTTGCAGGGTGCCTCATTCGCCCTTCTTGGCCTCTGCAATAATCTTCTCCGCCAGGTGGGCCGGGACCTCCTCGTAATGGGAGAACTCCATGCTAAAGGAACCCCGTCCCGCGGTCATGGCGTTTAGGTCCAGGGCGTACTGTAATACCTCGGCCATGGGGGCCTGTGCCTTGATGACCTGGTACTTGCCCTTGCTCTCCACGCCCAAGACCCTTCCCCGCCGGCTGTTAAGATCACCCATCACGTCGCCCATGACTTCTTCCGGTACCGTGATCTCCATCTTCATTATGGGTTCGAGAAGGGCAGGGTTGGCCTCCTGAACCGCCTTCTTGAAACACATGCTGGCGGCGATCTTAAAGGCCATCTCAGAGGAGTCGACATCGTGAGATTTCCCGTCGTAAAATCTCACTTTTAGGTCTACGACGGGATACCCGGCGAGGACGCCACTGTTGAGTGCCTCGTTCAGTCCCTTTTCAACGGCAGGGACGAAATTCCTTGGTACGTTCATGCCCACCAGGGCTTCCTCGAATTCAAAGCCTTTGCCCCTCTGAAGAGGAGTTACGTCGAAGTGAACTTCTGCAAACTGGCCGCGGCCACCGGTCTGCTTCTTGTGTCTGTAAATTACATGTTTGGCCGGCTTCTTTATGGTTTCCTTGTAAGGAACCTTTACGGGTTTAAGGTTCACCTCCACGCCGAATTTTCTGCTCAGCTTTTCACACGTGGCCTCCAAATGTATCTGACCTGTCCCGGAAAGGATGATCTCGGACGTGGCCTGGTCCCTCTCCAGGCGGAGCGTGGGGTCTTCTTCGAGCAGCTTGGCAAGAGAGGTGAATACCTTGTCTTCGCTGCCCTTTACCTTGGCTTCAACGGCGTAGGAGATAACTGCGGGCAACGGCTCGACAGCCTCGTAAACGATAGGATCCGCTTCGTCACAAAGCGTATCTCCAGTGCCGGTATCCTTCAGCTTGGGTATCGCAATGATGTCGCCGGTAGTCGCAGATTCAACCGGCTGCTGTTTCTTGCCTTCAGGGAGAAAGATCTGCCCGAATTTCTCTTTCACGGCCTTGTTGGGATTGTATACCGTGGAGTCGGCATTGAGGGTCCCGGACAAGATTCTCAGGATATTAAGCTTGCCGGCAAAGGGATCAGCGACTGTCTTGACCACTATGGAGGAAAAGGGTGAATCGGGAGAGGGCGTTCTGCTCACGGTGTCGTTTCCCCCGGGCTTTTTCCCGCGAAGTTCCCCCTTTTCCAGGGGGGAGGGCATGCCTTGGATCAGCAAATCCATTAACTGGCATACGCCTATGTTCAGGATACCGGAACCACAGACGATGGGCACAACGAGCCTGGATTTCATGCCATGGAAGAGTGTGTTCTCGATTTCATCCGGTGTCAGTTCTTCCCCTTCCAGATACTTTTCCATCAAATCATCATCGGCCTCCACGACATTCTCTATCATTTTTTCCCGCCATTCAGAGACCGTGTCCTGCATGTCTTTCGGCACATCCGAATCCTGGAACTTGCCGCTCCCGTCCTTCTTGTAGATATAAGCCTTGAGCCTTATTAGATCCACAAGGCCCTCGAATTTGTCCTCTGATCCTATGGGCAAGAATACAGGTGTAGCCTTGACCTGGAAGGTACTGATGATTTCTTGGACGGCACTGAAAAAATCGGCCCTTTCGCGATCCATCTTGTTGACGAATACCGCTCTTGGTAGTTCCAGCTCGTTTCCGAATTCCCAGACCTTTTCGGTCCCTATCTTTACTCCTCCAGTTGCGTCAATGACGACTACAAGGCTGTCCGCGGCCTGAAGGCAGAGCTTGGCATCAGACAGGAAGTTATCGTCGCCAGGAGTATCAATAATGTTAATCCAGTGCCTTTTCCATTCGCAGTGATGAAAGGACGTGCTGATGGTAATGTTCCTCTTTATTTCCTCGGGCTCAAAGTCCAGGTTCGAGGTGCCATCGTCTACCTTTCCCATCCTGTTTGTAGCCTTTCCATTGAAGAGAAATGCTTCACCAAGAGAGGTCTTCCCGGATCCCACGTGGGCGACCAGAGCGACATTTCTCAATAGCTCGCTTTTCCGATCCATATCATAATCCTTTCAAAGTCAAATTCCCGGACAAGGGATATTATGGTCAGCCCCGAGGAACAAGGGCTGGTTGAACTTGTTGGCCACGATCAATCCCGAGAGGTAATGTGAATCAGAACACTAACTTGTTGGCCTCAAAAACAAAAATCTATATCAAGCGTTTAAACAAAGTCAAGCCCAGAATGACGAACTCGTAGAAAGCCCCCAAAACCGTCATGCCGGATTTGATAAGCCCGCCCCTGACTGGGATCCGGGGGCATCCAGAAGCCTCTGAGATTACTGGATTCCTGCTGGAGCTTATCCCGT
>JAFDIC010000316.1 GCA_019308525.1 Deltaproteobacteria bacterium | reverse complement strand
TAGGACATCTTAGGACTTTATCCTAGCAAGGAGCCTCACACGGTGCTCGGAAATTGTTGATTGCGACAGGTCGGCGCAGCATATGGCTTGTACTGCCATGTGCGCTATAATCATGTGGGCATCTTCCGCCTTTTGCATATCGCAAATGGGGACGTGGAGACAGATATCCACTATTCGGGCCAGCCGGCCCCCGTCATAACCGCACAAGCCAACAGTGAGGCCGCTGTTTTCGTTCGCATATTCAATCGCCTTTAAAACATTTTTCGAATTCCCGCTCCCTGAAATCCCGATCACCATATCACCGGGGTGGAAGAAGTTTTTGAGTTGCTCTACAAAAATGTCTTCATAACCGACATCGTTCGCATAAGCAAGCACTGTGGATAAGCTGTCATTGAGACAGATCATCCTAAATCTTTCGTCTTTTCCATATGAGCAGCCTTTGTTAATGTCACAGACCCAATGAGAGGCCGTAGATGCACTGCCGCCATTGCCCATTACAAAAATCTGCTGACCGCAAGCGCGGGCAGCCAGCATCGCCTGCACAAGCCGCTCGAACGCTTCGTGAGGAAAACAGTCTAGTATATCCTGAAGTTCCTTAATGTATGCCCGCGAAAAGTCCATCATAACCCCCTCCTGACTCATTAGTATGGTGCCAGAAAAAGCCTCTCTATATTTCCTCTATATTTCCAACTTACTGCCCGCCCTCCTACAAGAAGGGAACGTTTAAACCAATGTTGAGGTCACTTTTCGGCTTCCACTTCCACCCACTCGATCTGAACCTTTCCGTATGCTTCCATTGTCCCAATATCTCTGATAAATTCCTTGATGAAATATGCCTTCATGTTCCCAACAAGCCTTGGAAGCACGTGGTAACCCAAATCCATAGAACCAGAGCCCGCTTTGGCCGGTGGAAAGAAGTCAAAAATCCGGGCGTCAGCCACATAGATCCCGGCTGCAGCAAGATTGCTCTTAGGGCGGGCCGGTTTCTCAACAAAGCCCAAAACCGTTCCGTCCGCCGCTACCTCTGCAATGCCACACCTGCTTGGGTCCTCAGGCTCGAATACACCTAAAGTAAACGGCAGGCCATGGGTCTTGTGAAAGGCAAGCATTGCTGATAAATTAACATTGGTGAGGTTGTCTCCATAAAGGATGAAAAAAGGTTCTCCGTCCGAAACCCACTCCCTATTGGCAGCAATGGTACCGGCACTGCCCAAGAGTCTTGCCTCGTAAAACAGCCTTATTTCCGGCCACTCGCCCATAAGGCACCGACTCCCAGAAGTCCCATCGGCCTTATATCGAAATCTGAAAGCCTGCGCAGTGCCAGGTAGGTGCTGACGGAAAAATGCCTCCACTTGTTCGTGGAGCCAGTGCGTATTAATAAGAACCTCCCTTACGCCATGTCTACTTAAAAGATCCAGCCATATGGCAAGAAGCGGCCTGCCCTGAATGGGGAGTAGGCACTTCGGCGTATGATAGGTTAGAGGCCGCAGGCGTGTACCCAGCCCTGCAGCAAGGAGAAAGGCCCGGGACATGTCTACTCGAAAGCTCCGTTAGCTGTGAATAAGTGCGGGTTATCTATTTGACCAAATGACGCCGCTCATCAGGCTCACTTTCAATCGACCAAGGGGTCTCCAATTCGAATACCTGCCCATTTGGTACCGAGATTGTTCGGTAAAGATTCAGGCTCATCCCTCGGCTGTGGAGAAGAAGGACCCTTATGATGCCCACATGAGTAACAATTAGGACTGACTTGTCCCTCACTTTCGCCCCTATTTTCGCAATGCCCCTCAAAACCCTATCCAAGAGTTCTTGGAGTGTTTCTCTACCCTCCAAAACCAACTCTGCAGGTTTCGTATTCCAGACTCTCCACTGCTCAGGGAAACGCTCAGCTATCTCTTCTTCACTCATACCTTCCCATACCCCAAGCCTTAGTTCCTTAAAGCTATCATCACAGATGGGCTGCTTGCCAATAATTCGGCCGATAATATTAGCAGTTTGTACGGTTCTTCTCAGGGGGCTACAGTAAATGGCATCTATTCCAAGGTTGAGTAGCTTATAACCTGCCTCGGTAGCCTGGCGGATCCCCAGAGGTGTAAGTCCCTCTTCGTTCCAGCCCGCATAGACCTTCTTTATGTTAGACTCAATCTCACCATGGCGTACAAAATACCATTTCATTTCGTTCTTTGAACTTAGATGTTTCGTGGGTTATTCATATTTAAAACAATGTTTAGCCATAATTTTCTACTAATAACCAGTAACAATTAACGGCGCACAGCACGCACAACGTCCATATCTTTCATGGTCTTAATAGCATATTCCAGGATGTCCTCCACATTGTCCTGTTCATAAAGCCAGCTTACATACTCCCGAACACTATCTACAGGTGACTTGATTGGTTCCCACCCTAATTCCTTAATCTTAGAAATATCAGAGCATGCATTGCGTGTGTCGCCATACCGATACAATCCCGGCACTACTGGTTCCGGAAGGCGACTCTTTTTGCGTTTTTGGACTTCATCTCGCACGATTTGTGCAAGCTCCTTGACCGTCCAGGCCATCCCCCCGCCCACATTAAACACACCGTAATCCATTCGATCATCTTCGAGTGCCATAAGATTAGCACGAACAACATCATGAATATTAACAAAGTCCCGGCACTGGTTTCCATCTTCATACAGCGTGGGGGGCTTGTCAAAATAGTAGCTTAAAGAAAATATGCGGCATGCGCCGCTGTAAGCATTATAAAAGGACTGCCTTGGCCCCTGCACAATCGAATAACGCAGAGCCACAGATGGAATCCGGTAACGACGACCAAACGTTATGGCCTGCATTTCTTGGGAATACTTGGCCATGGCATACGCATTCGGTGGAGAAACGTATGATTCTGGTGTCCACTGCCAACTCATGGGTTGGTTGCATTTTGGGCAGAGGTGCTCCCACAGTCCTTTCTTGAGCTGAGACTCTTCTCGCATGGATGGACCGGTTCTATGATTACACGACGGGCATACGTACAATCCCTCACCTTGCACAAACTGGCTGCTTGCCACCACCACTCTTGCCAATTCCATTCGCCGTTCCACCACGACCTCATACAAAAGGGCAGTCCCTACTGCGTTCACATGAAAAAAGGTAGAAAAATCCGGCAGGTAGTCCTGATATGCAGCAAAATGATAAACCGCATCCACTCCATCCAGGCATCTCTCCCACATTTGTTTGTCTCGAACGTCCCCCAGCTCGAACTCAGCGTCTTTCGGAAGCCAAGGGGGCTTGCCTTTCAGATGTACCGGTTTCTGCAGATTATCCAGGATCCGCACCTCATGGCCCTTCGAAAGGAGC
Organism: Deltaproteobacteria bacterium; assembly: GCA_019308525.1. The sequence continues at coordinate 1,521 of JAFDIC010000316.1, read as the reverse complement.
GCATCCACCGTATGGGAGCCGATAAACCCGGCACCTCCTGTTACCAGAATTTTCATGTCACCTTATACCCCCGATTCCTCTCCCCCGGCAGCCCCCTTCGAAAGTGTGGGCGCAACATCTCAAGGGCCGTTTGGATCAATATGGCCAAGTCGGTCCAGAAGCTCCAGTTCCGGATATAATGAATGGTCAGGGAAATCTCCTGCTCCAAGCTTCCAGCCTCCCGCAATGCCCAATTGCCCACCATGCCTGGCTTGACGCAAACGATCTGCTTCAGCCAATGGCCATACAGCCGTTCTACTTCCGGAGGTATAGTTCTGGGGCCCACCAGGCTCATCTCTCCTCTCAGGACATTTATCAACTGAGGAAGCTTGTCGAGCCCTGTCCTGAACAGAAACCGCTCTATCCCGCGCAGATCCCCGGCTTGAGGCCCCGGATGGACCCGACTCCGGAACGACCGGTACAGCGTGGCCCTGGTGATCCCGGTCTTGAATTTGTAAGTGAAAAAACGTTTCCCTCCCTTTCCGAGGATCTCAAAACGATCATATACGGGCCATCCGGTACGGAGTAAAATCAATGCACTCACGACCAACATTACTGGCGAAAGCAGAATCAGCAGAAATCCCCCTACGGCATAGTCCGTCACCTGTTTAAGTATTTTGTTGAATCCACTCATGTACCCAGACCTGAACCGCAGCAGGGGCACATTGCCCTTGAAGCCGACCCTCATGGAAAAAATTTGCAGGTCGCTCATACCCGGGGCCAACACAACCCCAACTCCATTTGTATCCCCGGAACTGCCCAGGATGTCCCGTTTGGACTCCCAACTGACCGAGTCCCCCACGATGACCGCCAGATTAGCATTATGTTCATACGCGACTTGCTCGAAACGTGATGGTCGCCCGAGCACCTCTCGCCCATTCCACACCACGGTACCAAGCGGAGCGAAGTCATCTAAGAAACCCAGCACCCGGACCGCACCGCTTTGTTCTAGACCTTCGGCAATCGTGCGGGACTCCTCGCTCACGCCAATAATCAATACCTTATCAAAGGGTTGACCTTTTGCTCCGAACCGGCCGAGGAACTTTCTGAAAGCAAACCGCCCCAAGCACACAAAAACGATGCAAAGAACCCACGTGGACAGAAGCCATCCCCGCGAAGGGCAGGGCGTGTGCACTACAAACCCCATGAATACCAGGGTAAGTACGTAAAAGCTCGCACCCTTCACAACTTGGAGGTATTCTCCGGTGCCAGCGAACAGCTCCTGGGTTTCGTAAAGGTGTGCTGCCCGAAACAGGATCAGCAGCACCGGAATCGAAAAGAAATACAGCGGCAGGTATCCTCCAAGAGGTGCTGTCGAGCCATAATAGAATATGCCGCTCGAGATACGCGCCCAGTGCCCGACGACAAAAGCAAGAAAGGTGCCCAAAAGATCGAGCGCTACAACGGCTGCCAGGATACGCCTGTGATAGTTGTGGTCTGATTTATTCAAGGGTTCTAAGAAGTTCCTGAGGCTTGTCCCAA
>JAFDIC010000315.1 GCA_019308525.1 Deltaproteobacteria bacterium | reverse complement strand
CCCATCATGCCGTAAGTATTATTGAAGGCACTCGCTGGTGCACCACGAGCCTGCTCTCCGACCGGCTCATGGGCGTAAGCTGTGATGGGCGACAGGGGCAGCAACGCAATCATAAAAAGCGATATCAGGTAAACCTTCGTTTTCATCTCACGTACCTCCAGGTATAGAGATATGGGGCATCATTTCCACTGATGCCCCATCAGTCCTTTCGATTAGTACCAGCAGGTGGTACCTGGACCGTAGGCTCCCATGTGATAGCCGTAACCTCCGCCGAATCCTTGATTTGGCGTGATCTTCCGGGCCTCAAGCCTGTATTCCAGGCCCTTCTGACTGAGCTTGGAACGGATTTCATCGATCTCCTTTTGAAGGGTCTTCGCCTTTTCCAGGTCCGGATTGCTCTGGGCCAAGATGGCGTTAAGCTCCGAAGACTTCTCCCAAAGTTTGTTCCTCAACTGCACAGTACCATCATAGTACTTCTTTTCAAGCTCCCGGAGCTTTTGCACCTGTTCAGGGGCAGTGGTTCCCGGTCCCCACCCGTAATAGGGACCGTACCCATACCCCATCATGCCATAGTGGGGACCGTATCCGTACCCCATCATACCCCAGCTGCCCATCATGGGGCCTCCCCCCAGGGCATCGCCCACACAAAGACCGGGATGGCAATGGCGGCCACCAACAATGAAATGCCCAAAAATGTCGAAGTCCTTCTCTTCATGTTCAATCCTCCTCGTTTCTTGTTTGTTTTGCCCTACAGTAAAAGCAATTGCCGTGCCACATTGTGGGAAACGCTTCTAACTCTCTGATTATCCATAATTTCCAAAATTTCAGTATGAGCAGCATAGAAGCCGATTTCTCAAGGAAACCACTGGCTGGATATAAAATATCCAGATTGCAGAGGTAAAGCACTATAGTTGTGTAAAAAGTACCCATCATTTTCAAACACATACTCCTGGGAAACGGCCTCAAGAATCCCGCGTGAAAAAACCTTTATATTATCCAGTTATTAAGTCCGTTGGTACCTAGTGGTACATCATTTGCTTCTCTAACTAACTGATAATGTGGTATTGTGATATTGTATCTAGGTCTCTAGGAGGATGTTCTAATAAAGGTGGACAGAAGGACATTTTTGAAAGCCGGTTTGGGGGGTGCTGTTTCACTGGGTGTTCCAGGCTGGATAAAGGCTGTTGCCGCTCCGGGAATGAAAAGGAAAGTTAAGGAGTTTGAGTTTTTCGCTACCAAGGCTCGGATTAACCTGGGGAGAGGCCCGGAGTTTTGGGCATGGACCTATAATGGGCAGGTACCCGGCCCTGAAATACGGGTAAAAGAAGGTGAGATAATCAGGGTGATACTGAAAAACTATCTTCCAGAGGAGACCACCATCCACTGGCATGGGATACCATTGCCCAACCCGATGGACGGAGTACCCGGGGTGACACAAGAGGGAGTCAAGCCCGGGGAAGCATTCATCTACGAGTTCGAGGCAACCCCCCCAGGGACATATATGTATCATTCACATGCCGGATACCAGCTGGATCAAGGCCTTTATGGCCCTTTGATCATCGAGGCAGCCAGGGAAGAAGCTCACTACGATCGTGAATATACACTATTGCTCGAGGATTGGACAATGAAAGACGGAGGAGGCGTTGCCCAGACCCCGCGCCGTTCCTCCATGATGGGCATGATGGGGGGCATGGGGGCAAGAAGAGGTGGAGCCGCACAGGGCAGGGGGCCTCTTCTTGAACCCATTTATGATGCCTATGCCGTGAATGGCAGGATCTATCCGGAAGTAACCCCAATAGAGATCAAAGCGGGGGACAGGGTCAAATTGAGGGTGGCTAATCCTTCTTCCGCAACCATCTATTACCTGAGTCTTGCGGGTCATTCCCTGACCATAACCCACGCGGATGGGAATCCGGTGACGCCCGTTGAAACAGACGTTCTTCGAATAGGGATGGGCGAACGCTATGACGTGGAGTTTGTGGCAAATAACCCTGGACACTGGCTCCTCGCAGCCATGGAGAGAGGATTCGGCGAAGGACAACTTCGGGTTCCAGTCATCTATAAGGGGATTAACAGGAAGGAACCTGTGGCACCGGTTTTCCAAAGGGGGCAACGCCTTGTTTCTTACCGGGACATCAGGCCTTCGCTACCCCCTTCCAGCAGAAGCCTACGAGGTATCCCGAGGTTGTTTGACCAGACATTGAGCGGTGGAATGCATTCCCCATACTGGACCATCAATGGCAGGGTGTACCCGAATGCCGAACGCCTCATTGTAAAGCAAGGGGATCTGGTCAGGATTAGGTACTGGAACAGGAGCATGATGCCTCATCCCATGCATCTTCATGGTCACTTCTTCAAGGTAGTCAACCCTCGTTTATCGCCTGATCAGTGGATCTTGAAAGATACCGTTATCGTGGATCCCATGCAGAGAATAGAGATCGAATTCCTTGCGGACAACCCGGGGAAATGGTTCCATCATTGCCACAACCTCTACCATTTGATGGCCGGGATGGCCAACGTGGTGATCTATGCGTGAATGGGAAAAAGTCTCAAAGGAGCAAGGCTAGGGAGCCACGAGGATCATGATCTCCATGATGCGCGTTCAGGGCACACTGCTACGGGAGAATTCGTGGATCCGGTCTGTAGCATGAAGACGGAAGGTGAAAAGGCGTTGGTGAGATACGAGCACGAAGAGCAGCCCTATTATTTCTACAGCGGGACCTGTCGGGACGAATTCAAAGGAGATCCTGCATCCCTTCTTCGGCTGCTGCTCACCACCCTTAATTGCTGCGCCCGCCATGGGCTTGCGTCCGGTCTCCGTGGTCGGCAAGTCCCTGTGGCTCGGGAGTACGGACATCAAAGGCTGAAAACCCGTCGCCTCAAAGGCGCTGTTGCGAGAATGCTAAATGGTTGGCCCGCAAATGGGGGATCCGAAAGGTGATATCCCATTCGTTTTCCCACTTGGCGGAAGAAAAGGCCGATCATAAGCTCGCAAAAGATCTCCCGGATCATGCGCATCCAAGGTTCCAGGATACGGGCTATGAAACAACGCAGGTGCCGTCCGGCTTTTTCAACGACCTGGAGATCACAGCGCCCGGGCAACCTCTGAGAAGAATCTACAAAAAATTCTGGCTCACCTCTTGAATTCTCATCAATTGAGGAAAACCGTGCATAAACGTTCGATGTGATGACGCGGAAACCATTATGATGGTATAGGACTCGCCGATGACAGAGCGGAAAAGGTAGACGAAGTGAGCGTGTCCACAGCCAAAAAAGCCACTCTGGCCGGAGAGCCGAAAAAAGACCGACAGGTGACACAATGGGTATTTATGGCCTGTTCCTTCTATTCTTAGGTATTCTCGTTATCGGGTTGGTGTATGCCAGAAAGCGTGACGGGGGAATTGCTTATCACGTTTTCTTTGCGCTCGTCCTTTCTTTGTTTCTCGCGTTTTTTTTCGTCATTTATCATCATTTCGAGAAGACCTGCGTCATCCTGACTGCAGGAAACCTGGATCAGACAACCAGGCTGATTCGTTCCTGGGGGATTGCCGGCCCCTTGATGAGCATACTGCTGATGATTGTCCAGGCGATTGTGGCCCCTCTGCCAGCGTTTATTGTGACTGCTGCTAATGGTATGGTTTTCGGGAATTTGTGGGGGACAGTGATATCCTGGACCGGGGCCATGATGGGGGCCCTGACATCGTTCGGTATTGCCCGGCTCGCAGGAGATGTGACCGTCAAGAAGATTATTCGTAATAAAAAGGCAGCTGAACTGCTTAGGCACGCTGGGGAAAAGAGGGGCTTTTACGTGATTCTTATCGCCAGATTGCTCCCCTTCATTTCCTTCGATATCATCAGTTACATGGCAGGGCTAAGCGGCATCCGCCCCTGGTCTTTTGCCATGGCTACAGCACTTGGTATGCTCCCCGCCACGATTCTCTATACCTTCTTCGGCCATCAAGTTCCGGTCATGGAAGAACGCTCTGCGCTTTTTATAACCGTCACCGTTGTTTTTATCTTTATCCTGATCGTTTTTTCTCTTGTCCAGGGAATCCGCAAGAAGGGCTGACATCATCCTTGCCTTTGGGTCTCCCGAAACCCCGGGACAGGAGAACATGTCAATCCGTTCTTTGTTTCTGTTTTCACCCTGTCTCCACGGATCTCAAGCAAAACGATTTGGTGCCTCCAGTTTTTGGGTGCTTTGAAGGTGAAGAATTTATGGAGTCATAACAGGCTATGCCGCTCTTTTCCTGGAGTCTGGGTTTCCAGGGGTGGTCAGGAACTCAGATCAAAGAGCTAATTGCCTGACGAAGCCCTCCGGCCAGTCGTGAGCCACAATGCAGATCGCCAGATCCCGGCCCCGCGGGGAATTGGACTTTTTACAAAGCCATCAAAGTTGAAAAGTTTTCCTTGCCGCAAAATTGGGTTCCTGTTATATATAGTTTAGCGTCAAACTGATATATTGATGGAGGTCAATATGAGGACCCTAGTTGATATCCAGGACGATCTCATGGCGGAACTCCTTGATACTGTCAAGGTCAAAACAAAGAAGGAAGCAATTAATATTGCCATACGAAGCTTCCTGAAACAGAAGAAGAAGGAACGCCTTTCTGAGCTATTGGGCCGGTATGAATTTGGTTATGGCCAGAAAGAGTTGGAAGAGATGCGAAAAGATGGATAGGGTGATCATTGACACTTCAGCTTGGATCGAGTCTTTTCGACCTGACGGAAACAAGACCATCCGGGAGACCGTAAGTAGGCTGTTAAAGGACGCTGTTATCCTCATGCCGGGGATCATCAGGGCAGAACTCTTGAGAGGAACCAAGAGTCAAAAAGAATTCAAAGAGCTATCTGGTCTGTTAGGGGGATTG
>JAFDIC010000314.1 GCA_019308525.1 Deltaproteobacteria bacterium | reverse complement strand
AAAAGGGAGGAACCATATTGCCAAGCCAATTTTCCCCAGAAACAGACAAATTGGCATATTTTGTATCATAACTTGCGAAAAATTACAACATATTGTGTTCCCCAGGTTTTTTTCTGCTCTCTCTTTCTTCAAAGAGCCTGGGTGATTGGTTGCCATTAAAAAAACCCCTTCAATGACAGAAGGAGTTCGCTTGCTGTCGCACAAGGGTTGATCATTATCAATAATCTCGTCCCTTGAAGAATTTGAGCCAAAGGCCCTGAGCTTTATCAAGATAAAAGCAGTATGAGAGGGTCAAGCAGGGCTTTGTTCCAGTAACTTCCTGGCCATCTGGTTGACTTCTTTGCCCTGGACCTTTCCTGCCATGCGAGTCATGGCCACCTTCATTACCTTTCCCAGATCCCTGGTGCCGGCAGCGGAGAGTCCTGTAATTATTTCCCGCAAAATCTTCTCTATTTCGGCTGGATCCAGTTGTTCCGGCAGATAGCCGTACAGGATATTCAGTTCCCTTTCTTCTTTGCTCGCCAGGTCTTCGCGCCCGCCCTTTCTAAACTCTTCGACCGATTGTTTCCCCCTCTTGACCAAAGAGGATATAACAGAATGAATCTCTTGATCGTTCAGGTTTTCACCCTTTTCGACCTGCTTGTTCTTTATGGCTGTTTTGAGCATTCTGAGACAGGATGTGCGCAATTCATCCTTTGCCCTCATGGCTTCCTTGAGGTCGCTGGTAATCTGTTTTTCTAGAGCCATTTTTGCCCGGGATCATCGTAAGAAAGGATAAACTTTTAATATACTAAAGGTGCAAAAAAAGTCAAGCCCAAAACGCGGATAAAACCACTTTTTTTCAACATTCTCCTCTATGAGGCCTTAAGCATCTCTTGCGATGCGAATGGCCTGCTCAAGGTCCAGCTTGCCTTCATAAAGGGCCCTCCCTGTTATTGCTCCAATAACCCCGCAACGGTGGAGTGGTAACACCTTCTTTATATCTTCCAGCCCTGATATACCCCCTGAGATTATGACCGGAATGCGCGTGGATGCGGCGAGCCTGTGAGTTGCCTCGATATTCGGCCCGGTTTCCATTCCATCTCTCTCTATGTCCGTGTACACAATGGCCGAAATAGGGAGTTCTTCATAATGTGCGGCCATTTCGATCGGGGTCATTCTGGTCGCCTCTGTCCATCCCTGAATTGCAACCTCGTCATCCCTCGCATCTATTGAAAGCAGTATCTTTCCAGGGAACCTCTCGCAGGCAGCCCTGAAAAGATCAGGGTCCCGATGGGCCATGGTACCGAGGATAAGGAAGCTGATACCCAGGGAAAAATAGGTCTCAACGGCATCAAGATCCCTTATCCCGCCCCCTAGCTGAACAGGGACTCCCGCTGACTCCACTATGTCCCTAATGATGTCTTCGTTCAAAGGCCTGCCTTCAAGGGCCCCGTCGAGATCCACCACATGGAGCCTTTCGGCTCCCTTCTCCACCCACATCCTTGCGATCTCGGCAGGCTGCTCAGAGTACACGGTCTCATCTGAAAACACACCTTGTTTCAGCCTGACACAACGTCCCTTCTTGAGATCTATGGCGGGAATGATCAACAATTTCTTTTGGCCTTCGGGAAAGTCAGCCTAGAGCATACCCTTGGTCGATGGAACCGCGCCCTCGAGTCTGGGCTCCATGGTTGTTGCCTGGTCAAGGGCCCTGGCAAAGGCCTTGAAAACAGCCTCTGCAACATGGTGTGCATCTTCCCCTGAGAAAAGATCGATGTGAAGGGTCATGCCCGAATGATTTGACACGGAACGAAAGAATTCCTTGAGAAGGCTTATGTCAAAGGTCCCAGCCTTGGTCTTCTTCAGCGGTACTCGATAAGCCAGGAAGGGCCTGCTGGATAGATCCAGGGCCACCCTCGCCAGGGCCTCGTCCATGGGAACCGTGGCTTCCCCGTACCTCTTGATTCCTTGCCTTTTCCCCAATGCCTGGTCAAGGGCCTTGCCGAGGCAAATGCCCAAATCTTCAATAGTGTGGTGATAATCTACTTCGATATCTCCCCTGGCTGTCAACTCCATGTCCAGGAATCCATGGGCAGACATCAAGGTCAACATGTGATCCATGAAAGGAATGGCTGTATCTATCCTTGAAGTGCCGTTTCCGTCAATATCGAGCCTCAAGGTGATTTCCGTTTCTCTTGTCCTTCTCTCTATCGATGTCTTTCTTCCCATGCTCCGACTTCTCTTTCCAGGCGGCCAAAGATATTGGCCGAGGAATCAGGTCAATAGCGAGGCATCGGTTTTCAAAGGCGCCAAAGCCGATAAGATGCCTCTCGGGCCTGCTCCCAATAAAATGGTGGAGATGACCGGATTCGAACCGGCGACCTGTGCGTTGCGAACGCACCGCTCTCCCAACTGAGCTACATCCCCACGACCACTAAGGTATATTTACAGCAAACTGCCCTATTTTTCAATAGTTATTATTCACCTCAAAGCGAGATATCCTGGCACCAGAGGAGACGCCCCTTTTCCTGCAAGAACTACTGGATGCCGGTTCCCTGCCTCCGCAGGGACAGGCTTCGCGGGCATGGCGTGTTTGCGAGTTCCTGGCTCTGGTCTCAGTGATCCGGGATCAGATTGTTTTGGGCACCACTGGCGGGGAAATTCAAGTCTTTTGATTCTAACACGGAAACCTGGTCCTCAGGGCCAGGTCAGATGCCTTAAGAAATGAAAAGGATCTAAATCCGAAGCACGAAATCCGAAATCCGAAACAATACTTAATGACCAAAATTCAAATGATCCAAACAATAACCGTAGCGATTATGATTTTGCTTTTGTCATTAGGACATTCGATATTTGATTCTGTTTCGAATTTCGAGATTCGGATTTCGGATTTTGCCAACGCGAGAACAACAAATCATGCCCTCTGGGCTTAGACCAAAACCGGGCCCTTTGGACCCGGGCTTTTACTTCACCATCTCGATTGTGGCTCCTACGAGTTTATCAAAGCTAATCAACACCGGGAAACTTCCCTCCTGGTACGGAGGTTCCCAATTCTCCGGGGCATTGTCAGGTTCGCGGGGCACTGCTGAGGACCCTGGCTGATTTGCCGATTGCGACTTTTTGGCTTACTACCACGATTGCGAGCAGCCCGGCTCCGACGGTGTTGAAAAGTAGAGGCGGCAAAAGGAGCCCCGCCGTAGCTAGGAGTAAGAGGGTTCGTTCCAGTCCGTTGGTTTTCCGGTACAAAAACCCTTCCCAGAATGCGGCAAATGCAACCAGTCCCAAGAGGACCGAAACAATGGTCTCCAGGATGAGGCCCGGCGGTCCGTCAAGCAAAATGGCAGGGCGGTAGTAGAACATAAATGGCAATATGTAGAGCCCCTTGGCAAACTTGAAAGCGGAAAGCATCGTCTTCATGGGCTCTGACCTTGCGATACCTGCTGCGGTTATGGAAGCAAGACCCACCGGGGGTGTAATGGCCGAATCAATGCTGAACCAGATCATGATCAGGTGAGCTACCAGGAGAGAGAAGCCCAAATCCACGAGGGCGGGCCCGGCTGTTATGGCCAGGACTATGTAAGCAGGCCCCGCAGGAAGCCCCATGCCGAGGACAAGAGAAATCAACCCCACAAACAGGATCGCCAAAAAGGACATGCCATGGGTCAAGTCCGACAGGAACCAGGATACCTTGAGTCCCACGCCTGTCAGCCCAACGAGGGCCAAGATGATACCGATACAGGCAACTATGCTCCCTATGCTCAGAGAATATCTCCCCCCAAGGACCAGGGACCTGTAAACGACCCCGATATCAAACTGCCTGATCTTTGCCATATGGACAAGGACAAGGGAAATGATCCCTGTCAGCGCAGCCAGGCCGGGAGAGTAACCGAGGGCCATGGTAACCACTATGATGGCAAGGGAGAAGAAAAAGTGCCAGCCTTCCCGGATGATTGACATGACAGGAGAGGATGAAGCGGATGGTGTGCCCCCGATATTGGATTTTCTTGCTTCAAAGTGAATAAAGCTTGCCACCGTAATAAAATACAGGATAATGGGTATCGCTGCGACAGAGATGATCTTGAGATAGGGGATCTGGGTAAACTCTACCATGATAAAAGCAACAGCACCCATGACCGGAGGCATGATCTGCCCGCCCGTGGACGCGGCCGCTTCAATCGCGGCCGCTATGTGTGGACGGTAGCCGGCTTTTTTCATCATGGGAATGGTGAACACACCTGTCGAGGATACATTCGCAATTGCGCTGCCTGAAATTGAGCCAATGAGGGCACTGCCTACAACAGCGGCCTTTGCTGCACCGCCCACGGTATTCCTGGTAAGGGAAAAGGCCAGCCTTATGAAAAAGTCTCCTGCCCCGGTTCTTTCGAGAAAGGCACCAAAGAGGATAAACGGTACCACATAACGGGTCATGAACTTGGTGGCCATCCCGTAGTAACCTTCAAGGCCACAGTATACCTGGCTCACGATGATACCAATATCAAAGCCCGGATGGGAGAAAGTCCCCGGGACAAGGTTCCCGAAATATGCATAAAGTATGGTGCCGCTGGCCACCAGGGTCAACGCCCATCCGATCACCCTCCTGCCTATGTCCAAGCCGATGATGATCATTACTACGCCGAAGAAGATGTCCAGGCGGGTAGGATCACTAAGGCGAATGAAGCGATCGTTGTAATCATAAATTATGTATAGAGAGCCCAAAATAGAAAATATGATCACAAGATAATCCGGCAAGGAGAGTTTGTTGAGGGGTGACCTCTTGTGGAAGGGGTAGATTACCGCACACATTGAAAGGGTGATCATCAGGTAGAGGGAGCGTTTCACAAAAATATCCGCCGCCGCATTGATGGTCCAATAGATTATCAGGGCAGATAAGAGGGCCAGCGCAGCATCGGCAGCTTTCCCCCAACCTCCGGAAAACCTCCTCTCCA
>JAFDIC010000313.1 GCA_019308525.1 Deltaproteobacteria bacterium | reverse complement strand
CTTTTGGAGCAAAATCGGAGCCGAAGGGAAGTTTGAAGCGGCATGGCAAATGGTCTCGGAGGTAGATGCCATAAAAGGTAAGGAAGTTGATAAACCAAGACTTCAAAGATCTGTTCAAAGCATTCAACGAATTTCGCGTTAGGTACCTCGTCGTTGGAGCCTACGCGGTGATCTTCTATGCTGAGCCCAGATACACAAAAGACCTCGACATATGGGTCGAGCCGGTCATGGAAAACTCAAGAAGGCTCTGGAAAGCACTCGCCTCATTTGGAGCTCCTCTCGAGGGTGTCACTCACGAGGATTTCTGCAATCCAGAACTTATTTATCAAATTGGAGTAGCCCCTAACCGTATCGATATTATGATGGGGGTCCCTGGGGTCGATTTCTCATCTGCCTGGGAAAGAAGAGTAAAGTCAACATATGGGGGAGAACCAATTTTCATAATGCATATAGACGATTTGATACGGGCCAAAAAGGCCATGGGTCGGGACCAAGACAATCTTGATATCAAGGCCTTGGAAGCGGCCAAGAACTTGAAAGAATAGATCGCGCTTTCCTTACCGCGGGTGCCATTTAAGACCTTTGAGGATATTTCCAAGAATTTGTCAGTGTCCTCGGGGTGCGCCCCTCCAGGAACGACCCGAAAGGGACGGGGTGGAACCCGACTCTCCAAGATCGAGGAATTGGGGGTCAAGGGGCATGCTTCCGCATGACCGAATACGCATTTCCAGCCATCTCGACGAAAAAGACCAAACAGACGAGACAGACCAGATGAACCAAACCAAGCAGAAACTGCGGGGCAATAAAATGACAAGAGACGTAAGAGTAGCGGTAGTCGGAGCGGGGTACTGGGGCAAGAACCTGGTTCGCAATTTTCATGAAATAGGGAATCTCGGGGTTATCTGCGATAGCGATAGGGATCGTCTTGAAGCCCTGGGAGGAAATTATCCGGGGGTTAGGACAACGAATTCCTTCCAGTCCATCCTGGATGACAGTTCCATTGACGCTGTCGCCATAGCAACCCCGGCTGAGGCCCATTACCACATGGTAAAGCAAGGCCTGTTGGCAAATAAGCATGTCTTCGTTGAGAAGCCTCTGGCCTTGCACGTCAGGGAGGGCATCCAGCTCAACGAACTTGCCAAGAAGCAACAACTGGTTCTCATGATAGGACACCTGTTGCACTATCATCCGGGTGTCACCAAGCTCAAGCAACTCGTCTCAGAGGGCGAACTGGGAAAAATCCAGTACATCTATTCCAATCGCCTGAACCTCGGGAAAATAAGGCGGGAGGAAAACATACTCTGGAGTTTTGCACCCCATGACATCTCGGTGATACTCTCTTTGACCGGCGAGATGCCGGAGCGCGTAACCAGCGAAGGGGCTAATTATCTCCACAAGAAAGTAGCGGACGTCACACTGAGCAACCTCTCTTTCCCTTCGGGTATTAGGGCCCACATCTTCGTGAGCTGGCTGCACCCCTATAAAGAACAGCGGCTTGTCGTGGTGGGTGACAGGAAGATGGCCCTGTTTGATGACGTGGAGCCTGAGCACAAGCTGCTTCTTTACCCCCACAGGATAGTATGGAAGGACCACGTGCCCGTGCCAGACAAGAAGGAGGCGGAAAAAATCCCTATCGAAAAAAGGGAGCCCCTGAGGGAGGAATGCCAGCATTTTGTACACTGTATTGCCCAGGGTCTTATACCCAAGACGGACGGGGAGGAAGCAATCAGGGTGCTTCAAGTGCTACAGGCATGCCAGAAGTCCCTGGAGCAGGAAGGCAAGTCTGTCCCTGTAAGCGAAACATTGTACGAGGAGGGCTTCTCGGGCGCATATATCCACGACACCGCGGTGGTTGATCCAGACTGTGAAGTCGGAGAGGGTACAAGGATATGGCATTTTTCCCACGTGATCAAAGGGAGCAAGATAGGAAAGGACTGTAGCATCGGCCAGAACGTGGTGATAGGCCCTGATGTCTCCGTCGGGAACAGGGTGAAGATACAGAATAATGTTTCTGTTTTTCAAGGTGTCACACTGGAGGACGGCGTCTTCTGCGGCCCTTCCATGGTGTTCACGAACGTGTACAATCCCCGCAGCTATATTTCACGTAAGAGGGAGATTCGTCCGACCCTTGTCAAAGAGGGCGCGACCCTGGGAGCTAACTCCACTATCGTCTGTGGCCACACGGTGGGGAGGTTCGCCTTCATAGGTGCAGGAGCCGTTGTCATTGATGACGTGCCTGATTATGCCCTAATGGTGGGGAATCCAGCAAGAATCAAGGGCTGGATGTGTCAATGCGGCATCCAGCTTCACTTCAACAACGACAGGGCCACCTGCGAAGCCTGCGGCCTGAAGTATGAGAAGGCAGGAAATCAGGTAACCCAAGTTTAAACTCAAACTCTCAGGCAATGGGCAGGAACGTCTAGAACCATGACCATCCAGTTTATCGGCCCAGCCTCGCAACAGAGACCTGTTGGAAACAAGGCAGAGGCAAATATCCGGGCGGTTTCGGGCCATGGCTAGTACATTATGGGTCCACAGACCAAAGAACTGGGAAAGATGCCAGAGGAATTCATAGGCGTTGAACACGGGATTGCTTGCTCCGATCGGATCTTCAGCCTTCCCATGCGTCATTATCTATCAGCAGAGGACCAGGAGCAGATTGCTGAGTTCATCGGGCTGGGACTAGGGAATACTCCGTGAAGATTGTGACCATCGTGGGGGCCCGTCCCCAATTCATCAAAGCCGCCCCAGTCACCAAAGCCTTGCGGGAAGCCGGGCACACGGAATTCCTGTTGCATACGGGCCAGCACTACGACTATGGAATGTCGAAGATTTTTTTCGAAGAGATGGGAATTCCGGAACCTGATGTGAACCTGGCTGTAGGTTCTGGAACCCAGGGGTGGCAAACCGGGAAAATGCTCATGGGCATCGAGGAGGTGTTGTTAGCCGAGAAACCAGACTGGGTTCTGGTATATGGAGACACAAATTCTACCCTGGCGGGGGCGTTGGCAGCGGTAAAATTGCACATGCCTGTCAGTCACGTTGAGGCGGGTCTGCGTTCATTCAACCGGGAAATGCCAGAAGAACACAACCGGCTGCTGACTGATCACTGCTCAGAGCTTCTTTTTTGCCCCACCCAAACGGCAGTTGACAACTTAGCGAGTGAGGGAATTAGGCACGGCGTACATTTGGTTGGTGACACAATGCATGATGCGGTTTTACAGTATGCGGCTGTTGCCTCCGAGCGCTCCAGGATATTGCAGGATTTGGGATTGAATCCAAAGGGCTATCTTTTGGCCACCATCCACAGACCATACAATACCGACATTGCGGGGAATTTGGAAAACATTCTAAGAGCGTTTGAAGAGATTGGGGAACGGGTTGTTTTTCCAGTTCATCCTCGCACAAGACAAAAAGTCGTTGAACTTGATGTACAGTTCCGCACAGGGCAAAGATCGGGAGACATCAAGATTATTGAACCGGTGGGATACCTGGACATGTTGATGCTCGAGAAAAATGCTCGTGTGATCCTGACTGATTCGGGAGGGATGCAGAAAGAAGCGTATTTCTTTGGTGTGCCTTGTGTAACCTTGAGGCCAGAGACCGAATGGGTGGAGCTTGTCCAGCTTGGCTACAACAAGTTGGCTGGAGCCGACGTTCGAGATATTTGCGATGCATATGAAGCCATGATTGGCGTTGAGGTTGAAAACGCTTCGCTTTATGGCGACGGTTCAGCGGGCCAAAAAATCGTAGAGGTGCTTAGCGCATGAAATCTATTTGGCCCAAGGGGTTTGAGCTTTGCCACTGAACCCAACCAGAGAAGGGATAAAAGCCCCGGAAGCTTGACCGGTAACCACCGTACGAGAGTTCAAGAAGAACGAACCATTTTGTGAGGTAAAAGGGCATGATGCCGTATGTATCCGTAATTATTCCTGCTTTCAACGAAGCAGGGGTGATAGAAGATAACTTGAATGAAGTGGCCGAGTACCTTCGTCGCCATATAGGCCCTGATAAGGGCTTTGAGATCATCGTCGTAGATGATGGGAGTTCAGATTCTACCGCTGAAATTATCGACCGCCTGGCCACAGAGATGGAGTACGTGATTGCACTCCATCACCCTCGCAACTTGGGCAGAGGCAAAGGCGTTAGGACCGGTTTTGAGAAGGCCAGCGGTCAATTCATCTTTACATTGGACGCCGATCTCTCTTATTCTCCAGAAATCATTGCTAAGCTCTTGCCCCCCCTGGAGACTGGCGAGGCAGATGTGGCGCTGGCTTCAGTCTACCACCCCCAAGGGAAGATGTCGAACGTGCCTCTCCTCCGAGCCCTCATATCCCGCCTCGGCAACTGGCTCCTCTCACGTTCTTTAGGAGGAGAACCGAAGACCGTTACCTGCCTTGTGCGAGGTTACACGAGGGAGGTGATCGAATCACTGGAACTGTTTAGCGACGACAAGGAGATTCACCTGGAGATCATTCAAAAGGCTAGGATGCTAGGCTTTAGGATAATCGACGTTCCCAGCGAACTCAACTGGAGGTCGACCAGTCGAACCAGCAGCAAGAAAGGATTGTCTCTTGGGGGCTTTAGGGATATGGCGTCGAGGCACCTCTTTTTCAATTTTCTGTTCAGGCCCGGCATGCTCTCCTGGCTGCCCATTCTCATACTCGGGATCGTATTCATAACCGTCAGCGTCATGATCGTCTATGGTTACCACTACGTGCTGGCCCGGCAGCCAGCTGACACGGGCTGGCTCAGATTTTACTTCGCCCTCAGAGAACATATAATATTTGCCAAAGTCTCTTACTTTATTTGGAGCCTGTGTCTTCTCCTTTTGTTCCAGTTTAGTTCCTTGGTTTTTATTGCCAAACAGAACAATCACCACTATAAAGAGCTTTTCTCTTTCCTCTCCCGCCTGAACAAGAAGATCAAAGAGATCGAG
>JAFDIC010000020.1 GCA_019308525.1 Deltaproteobacteria bacterium | reverse complement strand
CATCCTTTCGTCCAGAAACTTCAGGCCTGATAGTCGCTTCAAGTTCGGGTTTATCCCGAATCCATAGTGACAAGTACGATAAATATTGGGATCATTTCGACTCTCAAGCCATTCCCTGAAAAGCTGAGCCTCCTTCCCCCCTGAAATCTTTTTCACAAGACCTTCCTGGACTTCAACATGAATGGGGTTTCTCAGCACACCGACAGGATAGGCAAAGGCGTCAAATACTATTTTCCCCTCCCAACTTTCTTCCAAGGGTGCCTGACCCACGACACCAGGAGGGAGATAACCCTCCTCTCCCGGAGAAGAGACCCGGCCGGGATTCGTCTGGACGGGCCTGTCTCCAAGTTCAGCCCGGATATCAGTGCCTCCAGGGCTTGTAATACGAATGGTTGCAGCACTGGAAATTACCTCTTCCAATGCTTCGCATATTTGATCTGTAACCAAGAAATCATGTTCATAGATCAAGCTGATAAGCTTTTCAACGGTGGGGCTCAAGAAACCAAGCATGCGGGTGCCGCTTTGCAACATTTCAAGAAACGGCCGTGTATAGAAATCCGCACTCTCATATGGAATGAGTGTTATTGCCGCGTCTGCCGATTTCATGGCCGCCGCCAGGGTCGCAGGAGGCTCAATATTGTGCTCCCCCCTGTAAGGGATCATAGTGAGTATGGGATTGGCGCCCATCTGTAGGGCGGCATCAAACAGAGCGTTTGACACCCCCTTGTCTGTAGGCGGCTCTGTGATAATTAGTAACGATTCATCCCTTTTGAGCGACATTCGATCGAGATATTTCAACGAAGCCCTCAACAAAAGATCAGAACCTATTTCCATGACCAAAGCTCCTTCTTATGATGATAAACACCTTATTGGTATCAAAAAATCAAATCATAACAACACATTTGTTCTCAAAGGCCTACTGGGCAATATCTTTTTCCAATACTAGAATCATGCTCCTTCTTCCTTCCGCCCCCTGTCCAGAGTTTGTTGATTTGAGCCTAAACCCCATGGTCTTAACAAGCTTGATAGCATGAGTGTACTTGCGGTCCAGCTCTACGACAACCCTCCTGCTCTTCTTGAATTGCAATTCGTTTATCAGCTCTGAAAGCAACCTTTGACCGACCAGCCTATTCCGCCATTTTTCATCCACAAAGAAAAAGACTATCCTGGATTCATCCATTGTATCAATTGCAGCGACAATTGTGCCTATACATTTTCCATCAATTCTCGCCAGGAGAATAAGAGCTTTGCCCTTTTCTACAAGCTTTTCAGGGTCATTGATCAGGGTGTCTTCAAGAACATCCGTGCCGCGATTATCCATAAGCCAATGAAGCATGAGGTCCTTGTATTCGTGCTGGTGACTCTTATCAAAACTGACGATCTCCAGCTGGTCTATTTCTTCTTTTTCCAGCGCTGTCATTACCCGGTCGTAGACGCTTCTTTTTTCCATGGATTCTTCCATTTCTTGCAAAGCTATGGTCAGGTACGCGCTGTTATCCCGCTCAGCCAGCAGCAGATCCATCTGCTGGCGAATAGTCTTCCATATTGGTTTGAGGCGTTCCATAAGGGCTTGTCCTTGTTTTGAGAATCTTATGAGACGTCTTCGCTTATCGCTCTTATCATCAACGAACGAAACAAGTTTCTTCGCTTCCAGAGCCGCTACCATTTGACTTACCGCGGAATGAGTGATTTCCAGTTCGTTCGCAATTTCAGTTACTGATAATATGCCTCTTTCATTTAGAAGATAGAAAATTGGAAACCATCCGGTTTCGAAAGGGATATCCAGACTCTTATAAACCCTTGAAATATCAGAAAGAAATTTATCTGCGATTCTTCTCAGCCAAGACCCGAAGACCAGATCCCTGTGGTTTCTGTAAAAGGACATAGGCATTTATTTTAAGTATTTACGTTAGCACTTACTTATTCTTTTAGCCTTCCTTTTTGCCCGTGTCAAGAAAAAAGGTCCCCTGTTCGCCGAGGAACGCCCAAAGACAATAAAAGATAGTGCGGCTATTAGTCTACCAGTGAAAGAGATGATACCAGCTTCCGTTGCACCCATCCGGCTCAAGCACCCCTGACACAAGATAACAGGGGATTTGCTTGTTGACCCCGGACTCAATCTGCCCTATAATTCTTAGCATGAACCCTGTGGATATCGTAGGGCAAAAAATGTTCTTCTTTCCTTGTCACCGTAAACCCGCGAGCATCTCTTTGCTCCTATTGGCTTCAATCCTCCTCCTTGCTTCATGCATGTCATCCGAAAGAGGTGTGTCAAAGAAAGAAGGCACCTTCCAGAGGCCTGATGCCAGCTTAGCCGAAACCAACCAAAGGTTGCAGGCAGAGATTAGCGCCTGGAGACAGGAATCTTTGAGGTTGAAAAACTCCATCAAATCCCTCGAGACATCCAGGAAGCGCCTTGAGAAGGAAAACCGTGTGCTTGAACTCCAACTCCTTGAAAAGGAGGCCAGGATCAAGGAGCTAGAAAGGAACGAAGCATCGCTGCGGGAGCGACTGGCCGAGACCATCCAGGAAGTCGTGCGGGCAAAGGCAAAACTGAGAAGCCTTGAATCCAGGGCAGAAGCCGCATCCAATATTGCGGAAACAGAAATCGCCTTGAAGGCGCTGAAAAAGCAACCCCGTTCGCAAGAACAGGATCCCCTTGTTTCACAGGCCGAGCAGTTACTCAAAATGAGTTACAAGGAGTTTGAAAGGGAGAATTACGGCGGAGCCCTGTACCTGGCAAACCAGGCAAAGACACACCTGAAAAACATCCACCTGCGCCCCAAGGAGGAACCTTCCCAGCCCTTGCCCGGGGAAGCCCCTTTCTCCATACCAATTCCGCTCCGGGTCCTGACGACGAGCAACCTGCGCGCGGGTCCAAGTCTCAACTACGAGGTCGTTTCAACCCTGAAGCCGGGGACACGTTTGCTTGCTTACTCCCGCAAGGGTGAATGGCTATACGTCAAGGCCGAGAGCGGGCTGAAAGGCTGGATTTTTCAAACCCTGGTAAAAGGCCGGTAATTGCAATCATTTCCTCTTTGTCGTCTCTCCCTTCTGCTTTTCGGAAGTTTTCTCTGCAAGGACCACCCGGTTGCGCCCACCCTCCTTTGCCCGGTATAGAGCGGTATCCGCCGCGTCAATCAATGAATCAGGATTGCTGCCATGTAGGGGATATGCTGCCACTCCTATGCTGATTGTGAGTCGAAGAGTCTCATCCTTCAAATTGAACTGCTCCTTCTCAACCATCCCCCTGATGCGTTCTGCCGCCTTAAGAGCGCTGTCAGAGTTTGTTTCGGGCAGCACGATGAGGAATTCCTCTCCTCCATACCTTGCGGTGTAATCACACTCCCTGATTGATCGCCTAAAAATGTCAGCCATCTTTCTGAGGACTTCATCCCCGGCAAGATGACCGTACTCGTCATTGTATTTCTTAAAGTGATCGATATCTACCATCAAGACTCCAAAGGGATGTTTATGCCTCTTGGAGCGGGCAATCTCGCCGCGGAGGCTGTCTGACAAATGTTTCCTGTTGAAAAGGCCGGTCAGGCTGTCCCTGATAGAAAGTTCTTGCAGTTCAACGTTCTTCTCCTCCAAGGTCCTGTTTATGGCAGCGAGTTCTTCACGTCCTCTGCGGATCTGGCCTACCATATTGTTGAAAACCCTGGTCATAAACCCCAGCTCATCACGAGACAAGACGGGCAGGTCTATCTCAAGATCTCCTGATCCCACCCTGTTCGCCCCTCGTGTCAGTCTGTTCAATGGGATAACGATGGTGAGACCCAGGAGATATGCGCCGAGCCCGATAACCAGTAATGTCCCCACCGTAAACCCTATTGTTATGTTGCGGAGTCGGTAGATTTCACTATAGGCCTCGCTCTTTTCTCTTTCAGCCACGACACCCCATCCCACCTGTGGTATCTTCTTGAGCGTACCAACCACCTCTTGCCCCCTGTAATTCTCATAATTGAGAATCGCAGCTTCATTTGAAAAAAGCCTGTTTGCCACAACCATCTCCATCCCGGTCTTCATGAAACCGGAACTGATCTTGCGAGCGCTCGCCAGGATAATTCCTTTAAGAGTTAACAGATACAGCTCTCCTGTGTCTCCAATGGAATAGACCCCAAAGATCCTGTTGACAGTGACGAAATTGAGCTTTGCCACAAGCAACCCGAGAACCTCGTCACCAGGCGACACGATGGGCACACCCAAGACCGTAATACCCGACTGAAGGGACTCATCCCATAGGGGATTCCCTATTATTGCCTTGCCTCTCGCGGCATACCTCTCCCAGTCCTTTGGCAGGTTCGGCATGGTCTTCTTGGTGGAACTGGATGCAACGATATCGCCTTTCATGTCGCATACGAGTAATTCCTCGTAATCTACGAACTTCGCTTTCACCGACTTGAGGTAGTCACCTATTCGACTGACCGCAATCTTTCTGTCTCTTCGGGAATACCCTGGCCTCTTCAGCTTCTCCAGGTTTTCCGAGATGACATAGGACCCTGAAAATACACGTACATCATATATCTTCCCCTTTAGCCACAGGGCTATCTCGCGGGATGCATGGGAGGTGACGCTTTGCAGTTCCTGGGTGATAGTCTGGCTCAAAAACCTTTTGTTATGGACATATGAAAGCCATCCCATGGTTACGGAAGGTATCAAGGTGGCGATAGCAGCAAATACTATGATCCTGGTCTTGACGCTGATAATGCCAAACAATCTCAAGAAGCCGGCTGTAATTCGTTCCCTAAGGGCCAATAGATCACCTCCAATCGTAGAGGCTTACTCGCTAGGTGCCAAAGGTTCCTCTCCTGCACCCTTTATGCTGCTGTTTTTTCTTTAGTGTTCTTTTGTTATCCAAAAATAGATGGATTCTTGAAGTCCCACATGCCCGCGCTGTTCCAGGAACAACAGGTGGAACCCCCCCGGTAACATGATCATGCATTTGTCCGGCGTTCCAAGATCCTTGAACATTTCCATGGAATCATCAACTCCAACCACATACTCATTTGAACCATTCACTATGCATGTAGGCACCATGATGTTCTTTATGTTTGATAGTACCGGACTGTTGACGATATCGGGAAAGAGGCCGCCGGGAATGAGAGGGTAATGTTCTTCCACAACTCTCTTGTACCAGGAAACCACATCTTCATCGAAGGTGTCCAGTCGACCCTCAATATCCTTATAGTGCATATTGGGAACATAATCCTTGCCGGGTTCCTTGGCACTATCACTCATCATCTGAGCGTATTCAATGAATTGAGGGGCCACACTCCTGTATGGAGTGCCAATCAAGACCAGCCGATCCAACAACTCCGGATACAAGCCCGCTGATACCAAAAGTACTGTCCCGCCGGACGAATGACCTACAGCGCCGACTTTCTCAACCCTTGACCTTTCTCTGATGGAAAGGAGGACGGATCTTAGATCCCGGGCCGTGCTTATCGCCGTTACTTCCAGGCCATTGGGCTTCGTACTTTCCCCATAGCCCCTGCACTCAACGGCATATACATCGAGCCCGCGATGTGCGAGATAGTCCATGATACTGTAGTCTCGTACAGGGATGTCCCAGTAAACCCATCCCACCCCTGAACCGTGGACCAGTAGCACTGCCTTTTCCAGGCGATCACTCTCTGGGCCCTTGAAATTCACCGAGAGTTTCATACCCGTATCTGTTTGCACGTCAAAGCTCTGGCGTCTTATTCCGGTCATTGAAATCCTCTCCCGTAGATATGTGTTTGGGATCCCGGTCTCGCGCCTCAGAGGGCACCATGGTTGGCCGGGCTGTTAGTACGGTAAAAAGACCTTTGCCCTTCAACTCAGAATAGGCCGACCTTCAAGGCTCAAGGAATCAACCAGTTCCAACGAACAAGGTACTCAGCCCCAGGGATTAGCTGTTTGCCGGGGCACTTGGTCGGCCCACGTACTCAGTGCGAAGCCCGGCATTCATCGCAGCCATGAATTGCCTTTTGTCTGAGGTCACGAATATGTCTGCCTCCCACTCAAGAGCACAAGCGACATGCAGGGCGTCTAATGCCCGCAAGACATTACTTTCGAGAAGCTTTACCGAACGAGAGATTACTGAGGGAGTGATCTGCAAAACAGTTGCGTCGCGGACGTCATCCAATAACTGCTTTCTTACCGCCCGATAGTCTCCGATAGTCAGTACCCGTTCCCTCAACCGCCGATTCAGGCCGGAGACGAGTTCCGGCACCAAAATGACGCAGAAAGCCAGCTCCGAAGCGCTCTGCAAGAGCCCATCAAGTTTTTCGCTTCCAAACTCTTGCACATATCTCTTGGCAAATGATGATGAATCAACCGCCACTTTCATGGTGCCGTCTCACGCTCTTCCAAGATGGCAGACGACAGATCTCTTCCTTGTATGCGCAAGCGAATTCCCGGGTACTTCCATGCAGGGGCCTTTCGGAAACTATCGGAAAACGGGACGATTTCAGCCACGGGTTTCCCACGGCGGAGCAGCACAAGCGTTTCTCCGTGTTCCACCTCGGTTATGAAGCTCGATGCCTTTTTGCGGAAATCAGTGAATGTGACCGTCTTCATTCAGGTGTCTCCCTAATGTACATTTACTTGTACATCATAGAAGACATTTTGTCAAGCTCCTACCGGGGCCAGTGGCGGGTCAGCGCCACGACTCCTTTTGACACGCAAGCATCGGCGAGAACAAGCTACCCTATGGCTTCTGGTGATCTGCCATATTTTGTCAATACAAGCACAAATGAGGTGCCCCGCAGCGAGCTGCGGAGTATCAGAAATTCAGAAGCCGGAATAGAACAACCATGCAAGCGGCTCCATATTAGCCTTGTTCTCCTGGATTCCGGCTCCTGGATACCCTGAAGTCATTGACACATCCAGGGGCATTATACATGACCATACGCAGCGAGCCGTGGGGAATTAGACCCAGAGAGGGAATAAAGTCTTTCGGGGAGGTGAGTTACCTGAGGTATATGGGGTTGGAAAAGATCCAGGGTTTCCAGCCGAACAGGAACAGGTGCTTGTACACTTCGACCCTGTAAACACCCCTCTCCTTGACTCTGTAAACCGCCTCCATGCCATGCCATTGCTCAACGGTCATACCGTCCTTTATGAGCCTGATTTCCCCCTCCTCTGGCAGCTCCACTACGAGTTCTCCCGGGTGAAAGGCCCCCTCTTCCCCCATGAACAGGTTTGATCCGTCGTCAGAGACAAAGTCAAACCTGAACGCCTTGGCCGGGCACAATCCATCGTGGGCGATAAACAATCGGCCTTCCCTGATCGCCCCGTAAACATCCCTCTTCGCTGAACTGAAATCCCTGGGCATCCTGCGATAGAGGAGGACGTGTATGTTTATCGTGTTCAGGAGAAATTCATAGGGCAGAGGCCTGAAATTCAAGAGCCCCCACCTGAAGAGGCCGCCATGGGCATCGGAACCGCCGACCGCAACCACCCTTCTTTCCTGGCACAATCGGTCCCAGAAGGAAAGTGTCTTTGCGCTCGGGCCTTTCAGGAACTCCTTCTTAAAGGCCAGAAAAAACAGGCCATGGAATGGTGTTCTTATGCGCTCCTTCCACCGGGAAGAGAACTCCCAGATGCTTATTCCAGAGTAATCCCTGACTGAGAGGTCTTTCCACACATAGGCCCTTGATTTTTCTCTGAACGGCATGCCTTTCTCAAAGGGATGGGCAAGGAATCCGAATCCTCCCTGCTGATTCACGCGGTCAATCACTTCCTGGGGACTGAGGCTGTCTCCTTTCACAATTTCCTTGATATCAAAGGCAAGATAGTGATGGAAGGACCTGCCTATCTCCAGCCCGACCAGGACCAGGACCTTCCCGTAGAACCCCTCTTCTTCGACGTTGAGGCGATCGAGCATGAAGTCATGGTCGTTGACACATATGAAGTCAAGGTCCGCCTTGCTTGCTATCCCCGCTATCTCGGCAACACTGCAACTACCGTCGGAGTGAATGGAATGGATGTGTATGTTTCCTACGTATTCGTTTTGAAACATGGCTCCTGCCAACGATGAACCAGTTCTCAACTGGATCAGCGGTCTTACTGACAAAATCGCCTATTCAATTTGGGTGATGGCCTTCAGCCCCATCTGCATGGGCTTTATGACCGCAACAACGTTCACAACAATAACCATCATGAAGGATGGGACTATAAACAACCATTGGAGCAAGGTCAAGGGGACGTCATCTATCCCGGCCTTGAAGATCATGTATACCGGTCCCGCCTCCAGTATAATTACCAGGGCAACAAACATGGCGCTGAAAATCATGAACATCAAACCGCCAAAACCCGTTGATACTTGAGATATGTTCTCGTGGTTGAATTTTGGATAGAGGGCCCCAAACCCGACACCGAGCGCAACTATGCCAAATACGACAAGAAAAATTGTAATGGAAGACAGCAGCATCATAAAGGTTGTTACCTTGAGGAGGTAATTGGTGAGAATAATCAGGACTTCTGCAAGGATTAACATTGGATAGATGTACAAGAGGAATTTCCCCCAGAGAAATCGCTTCAAGGACATGGGGGAGGAACAGATCAGCCAGAAGGCTCTGCCCTCTGAACTCACCGCTGGAAAAATAAAGCGTACCGCGATCGCAGAGAGTACGAACCCCGCAAGCCCCATGTTAAGAAACGCTATCTGGTTCTGAAGGAAGTCCAGCCGGATGGGGCTCCTTTCAAGGGGGAGCACACTGAAATTATAGATGTAGACCATAACAAGGGCACCGAGCAATAGCAACTGGGACCACTGGGTGTTGTCACGAAAGAATGTGCGGGTATCCTTGTCCATGATGGATGCAAGGTCCGGCCTGAAAGGTCTTCTGAGCAAGGCGAGGAACAGGTCCAGGATCTTCCTCCCCCCTCTGCGCCTCTTGGCCTCCCGGGACTTGGAATACCCCCTGAAATAGATGGCACCGGCCGTCCAGATGTTGATAGCCACAATGGCCAGGGCGGTGTTCCAGGTGAGCGCCACGTTGAAGAAATATCCCTCCCCGCCGCCGCGTCCGAGGTGGGCCCACAGGCCCTCGGTAATCCAATGAGTCGGCAGGTAGGGAGAATCCGGCGACCTGAGGGCCGAAACATATTGCATGACGCTAAAAAAGGCATCGGGATCTGCAAGTCTTTCCGGTCTCAAAAAGCGAAACAGTAAATAGAGGCCCACCGTAACGAGTACCACGAGGAGCATGACGATATCCTTTGTCCGCTGGGCGGGAAAGATGCTCACCATTATCATGGTAAAAAGGATGCCGATACCCGCAGCTATGATTGTCATTGCGAGTACCAGATGGAAGAGGGTCAAATAGTATCCTGGACCAGGCCTGTAGACAAAGCCGTAGGCCATCATTACTGGAAGTCCAAAGATCAAGAGCATCCAGGAGCTGTCAAGCAACGTAAGGATGGACCGGCTCACAAAGACCTCTTGCAGCCCTGCCGGAGAAGCATGACAGAGTTCAAGGTCCATGGAAAGATAGAGGTTGGATAGTGCGGTTATGATGTTGCTGAAAATCAACAGGGAGAAGAAAGTCAAAAGCACCATTGCCAAGAGGTGATGGGCGAGGATGTCGCCGATTACCTCTACGGATCTAAAATAGTTCAACACGCGCGCGGAGAGAAAGAACATCAGGCACCAAAAGAAAACACCCGTAAGCGCCACGATCAGGGTCCTCTTTGTCACCCCCTTCCTGTGACCGAAAAGGGAGTTTTTTAGCCCCAACAGCCTTGGGCTAAGCAGCAGATAGAGATTTCTCATGGGCTATGGTCTTACCTTCGGTTAGTTTCAAGAAGACATTTTCCAGGCTGCCGTCTACACCGGCCTTTCTTTTGAGCTCTTCGGGCTGCCCAATCGCAATGATCTTTCCCGCCTGGATAATGGAGATCTCGTCGCAGACCTCCTGTGCCACCTCAAGGGAATGGGTGGATATGAAAACGGTCATTCCCTCCCTGGCAAGGTTGCGGAATATGTCTTTTACGAGTCTGGCCCCCTTGGGATCAAGGCCCACCATGGGTTCGTCCACGATCAGCACCTCCGGTCTATGCAAGAGTGCGCCGCACATTACCAGGCGCTGCTTCATTCCGTGGGAGTAACTCTCGATGAGCTCGTCCCGCCAATGAATGAGCTCAAAGAGTTCGAGTAGCTCCATTATCCGATCACGGAAGGAACCAGCATGGTCTAGCTCGTAGAGGCCACCGAGAAACCGCAGAAACTCTTCCCCTGTGAGTTTTTCATACAAGAAAGGACGATCGGGGATGAATCCGGTGCAATACTTGGCCCTGGAGGGTTCCCTTGAAAGGTCTATACCGTTTATGTATATCTCCCCTTCCGTTGGTCTTAGTATGCCTGCCATCATCCTTATGGTTGTGGTCTTTCCAGCACCATTTGGGCCGAGGAAGCCGAAGATGCGACCACTGTTCACATCCAGGCTGATATGGTCGACCGCGCAAAAGTTCCTGTAGTACTTTGTGAGGTTTACCAGCCTAATCATGTCCATAACCCAAAATCTTTATTCTGAGATTCCCGACCAGTTTGGCTATCTCCACCTGCTTGTCCAAGTTGCCTTCCAGCAGCTTGATGTGCGTGACATCCACCGGCATCTGGTTCATGGTTGCATCCAGAGAAACCCAATCCCCCAGGTATGCCTCTGTCCAGGCATGGTAAAAGAATTTCTGCCTGGAATAGACCAGCCCTATGGCAATCCTGGCGGGAATTCCTGCGGCCCTGAGGAGCGCGGTGACCAGGGTGGCGTGTTCGTTGCAATCACCCTGACGAGTTCTCAGAACTTCCAGGGCGCTGGGGACCGACACCACAGGCCTCTTTTCCAGGTTCCTGTATACCCAGGCGAGGATCTTCCTTGTCACGGAAAATGGGTTGCGATCTCCACCCGCAATATCTTGTACAGTTTCGATAATGGATTCATCGTCACTTTCGATATTGAACTCCGGTCTCAAAAAGACCCTAAGCTCTTCGGGGAAGTCTTTCCTCGGCAATGAATAGGAAATGCCAGGCCCCACATTTTCCTTGGAAATCTCAATGACACCCTCCTGGAACCTCTGGCGCCCGTTTCCCCAAAGGCCGGGGGCGAGCGACACAAGGTCGGCGCCTTGCACCTGGAGCCTAATGTAGGAGAGATTCCTCGGATCCGGCAGTATCCTGTCGGTCTTTACAGCCGTAACTTCATAGAAGTCTATGTCTTCTCCCCTTTCAAGATCAAGGGGAGCAGAAGCAGCGCTGGACTTGATGGTGGTAAAGCCCATGAAACCTTCTTCCTTCAATATCTCGCCCTGCCTGTTGAGCCAGAATGTGAACTCTTTCCCCATCATTCGGGCTTCCAGCCGGAAGGATTCATAGGTGACCTTCTTTATCTTAACGGGTTCTTCCGCCACCACCCTGATTGACACCTCCTTCTGTGACATGGTTGAAGGATCAAAGACCGGTAAGGAGTAGGTGTTGCCCACCTTTATTGTTCTGCTCTTGAAAAAATGCGGAAGGCCTGATCCAATCATTGGCCTGGCTTTCAAGGGCACGCTCATGGTCCTTTGGTCCCTGCCCTTCCCTGTTTTTATCACCAACTGCTCACCCTGGACCTTTCCAGAGATCTGGTAGCGGACTGCACCGGAAGTCATCAGGAAGTAGAAGTCCTCCAAGAGAAAATCCTTGTCCAGCCTCGACTGGGTCAGGGTATACACGCCGTTCCCCTCACCCATGAGGTTCAACCTCAAGAAGATCTCATCCCGGACAAAGTACCCTTCACCAAAGGGTTTTATCAAACTGACAGAATAACCCACCTTGTGATCCTTCAAATATATCTCTTTCCATTCCCTCACCGCCGCCCTTATGCCGATTTGCCGGTCTGCGAGGACTTCGGCCGCTATCTCCCCCCCCGGGTTCTCGCGCCCTATTAGAAGGGCGATCATGAAGAGCCATGATAGGACTACGAGAGCGCATCCAGCGTCGAATAGCAGCTTTTTCTTACCGGGCAAGGCCATATTCAAAGTCCTTCGACTTGCAAAGAGATCGGCAACCCGAACAATATTTTAGCAGAAATCCCGGGGAAATTTCCAGGAGAAGTTGGCCTCGTTGCACCCGGCGAATTCCTTTGTTCAGGATGGCGCACCAATACACATTCTCCTCATTGTGGATTTCATCAACTTGGATCAGGCAAACAGTATGGGGGTTGGGGTAAGCTTAAGGTGCCAGTCTTTCCAAAAGACGGCGTGAGTTGGACATGAGTTCATCAAGTGATCCAGGTGGTAGGCCGGCGCCTTGCGCGATTTTCCTCGCAAAGGCCTTTGTCATCAGGTCCCCGGGGGCGTGGGCGTCTGAATTCAATACAAGCCTGGCCCCCGCCTCACGAGCCGTCCTTGCGACATGGCCGTTTGTAAGGCTGTGGCCCGATCGCGCTGACAGCTCCAGACATACATCCTTCTCCACCGCAAGGGATGCCTCCTTGAGGGAAATAAGGCCCGGATGGGCAATGATATCCGCGCCAGCCTTGAGTCCTGCCAAGTTTGTTCCGGGGGCCACCGGTTCTACTATGCTCTCACCATGTATGACGACAATTCTTGCCCCGAGGTCCCTCACCCTTTCTACCATTGGACCAATCAGAGCAGGTGGAATATGGGTCAGCTCAATTCCGGGTATCACCCTTACGGCCTGTGCCTTGTTCAATTCTTCGGCTACCTCGCAAATCCGTGGAAGGATAAAGTCGATGGTGGATGGATCAGCATGGTCGGTGATGGCTACCGCCTCGTACCCCAAATCCTCCAACCTCCTCACCAGTTCGGAGGGAACGAGTTCGCCGTCACTAAAGAGTGAATGGGTGTGGAGGTCAATCATAGTATTTCATTCCTTGGAGCCCGGCCGGGCAAAGCCGCTGCCATTCTGCCAAAGCTCACCAAAAGAAAAAGCCCAAAATCGCCTTGGGCCTCTATCATGCGGTTCGAGGAAACCCGAAAATGGAAGGTGCTCCAGGCACGGGGGAGGTCTACATCTTGTACTTTCCGAAGTCCTCGGGATTCAATTTCTCCAGTATCTCCTGCCACTTCTTTCCCTGTTCGGATTTATCTTCAGGCTCCGCCTTGAGATCAACCTGGGCGGATTTCTGGATCACCTCCTCTGAAACAAAGATGGGAGCGTCGGTCCTGAGGGAGAGGGCAAGGGCATCACTTGGCCTCGCATCTATAGACATCTCTTTGCCGTTATGAATGAAGTGGATCAATGCATAATAAGTATTGTCCCGCAAATCGCAGACTTCCACCTTCTTGACCTTCATGTTTATCAGTCCCATGATGTTCTTCAGGAGATCGTGGGTCATAGGTCTGGAGAATTTTATGCCTTCCAGTTCACTGGCGATGGCGGTGGCCTCGAGCAACCCTATCCATATAGGCAGGGTCCTTTCCCCATCAATTTCCTTCAGTATGACGATGGGACTGTTTGTCAAGGGATCCACGGTTAATCCCGATACGACCATTGGCCTGTACATGGGCTACCTCCGGTGATTTGTTGTTCCCTTTTGGATTTCATTCTTAAATATTGTTTTGCTTTTGTCAACATAACTTTGATGGCTTCGCGAAAAGTCCAATTTCCTTCATTGCGCGCCATCTCCACAGGATCTGACCTGATCCCTGCCTCTTTGACCTCTTCAGTGAAAAAATCTTAGTGGAGACGCCTGAAGCAGTCAATAAAGTTTTCTGTAGGATTCCGCTGTGCGGGCAGGTTTCCGGATGAACAACAAAAAGCTTGATTTACTCGCTTTGTTGCGTTTATCTATCCATTTTGTGGGAGGGTCAAGCTGTAGAATGAAAGATCCCAGGAGACAGATTCATTACCCCTATGTCCTTGATTACAAGCCCGGGTTCTTCCTGAGCTGGTTCCTTTATCGCCTGTTCAAGCGTGTCCACATAGATGAGAGCATGACCGAAAACCTCAAGATGATGCACAAGGAAGGAACCGTGGTCTATGCCATCAAGTATAGGGGGAAATTGGATTACCTGCTGTATCATTACAACTTCCGGAGACGACGTCTGCCCTATCCCAAGATCGCCTTTGATCTAAACATGTCGCTGATGTTACCCCTTTCCCAGGTTGCAAGGGTCTTTTATTCCCAACTCTCAAGCCTCCTGAGATACGGGCGCTTTCCCAGCCCTTACCAGACCGGGTTCTACAGAAAGGCCATCGAGAACGGCACAACATTCCTCATGTTTCTGATAGACCCCAAACGCTTCGTAAGACACTTTCTTCATGCCGAAAAGGACCACACCGAGTTTCTCCTTGAAACCCAGAGGCAAATAGAAAAACCCATTTATATCGTACCCCAACTCATCCTTTACAAGAAGACCCCTGAGAGGGAACAACCGGGAGTGTGGGGTATCTTTTTCGGCTTCAAGGATGACCCGGGGATCATCAGGAAAATTGTGCTCTTCTTCAGGCACAACCGGCGTGCCTTCATTGATTTCGGCCGGCCCCTGGATCTCAAGGCCTATGTAAGCGCTCAGCCTCCCGATAGGCCCCTTTCTGAAATGGCCGCTGAAATCAGGGACATGCTCATTCAGAGTATAGACGAGCAAAAACGAGTTATTTTAGGTCCTATAGTAAAATCCAGGCACCAGCTCAAACAGGCCGTTCTAATGGACCCCCAGGTAAGGGGTAAAATCGAAAGCATGGCAGGCGGTAACAAGAAACACCTCAAGCAGTTACGGAAGAAGGCAGGAGGATACTTTGACGAAATAGCCGCTGATTACAACACCACCTATATTGAGTTCTTTCACATGGCCCTCACCTGGTTCTGGAAAAAACTCTTCGAGGGGATAGATGTGGACAGGGTGGCCCTGGCCCGCGTCAGGGACTGGGCCACAAAGGGCACGCTCATTTACGTGCCTTCCCACAAGAGCCATATTGATTACTTGATATTGAACTACATTCTCTACGACAACCACATGCACACGCCGAGGATTGCAGCAGGTAAGAACCTGGCCTTCTGGCCCGTTGGACATATCTTTCGAAAGTCAGGGGCCTTCTTTATCCGCAGATCCTTCCAGAGGGCGAAGCTGTACCTCGAAGTATTTAACAGATATATAAAGACCCTAATAGAGGAAGGCTATCCCATCGAGTTTTTCATAGAGGGGGGAAGGAGCAGAAACGGAAAACTTGTCCTTCCGAAAACGGGGTTCCTGTCAATTCTTCTCCAGGTGTATGAGGAAGGGGGCTGCAAGGACTTGATTTTTGTCCCCACCTCCATAATCTACGACAAAGTCATGGAGGAAAGTTCCTATCTGAAAGAGGTAAGGGGAAACGCCAAGAAACAGGAGAGTTTCGGGCAGGTTCTCAGGGCAAGACGGCTGCTCAAAAGGAAATACGGGAAGATTTACATCCGGTTTAACGAACCTGTTTCCCTCAAGGAATATATCTCAAGAAGCCGTAATTTGTCCTTGAAGGAGATGTCGCACCGTTTGGCATTTGATCTGGTAAGGGCCATAAATCAAGTGTCCCTGGTCGTGCCCCTCTCTCTGGTGGCCACGGCCATCCTCTCATCTCACCGACGGGGGTTTCACTTTTATGAACTGGAGGAGACGGCCCGGGTCCTGCTGGATTTCTTGAAAAAAGTCGGCGCGCCTATCTCTGACAGCCTCACTGACCTCCCGAAATCCCTTCGGGAGACCCTGACGCTCCTTGTTTCGTGGAAGGTGGTTGAATCACTGGAAGGCATCAGCGGACGTGAAGAGACATTTTACTACGTAGACGATGAAAAGAAGATGGAGCTGGAATATTAC
Source organism: Deltaproteobacteria bacterium (assembly GCA_019308525.1). Next base: position 6,317 of record JAFDIC010000020.1, on the reverse strand, counting down.
AAGAACTGCATCATACATTACTTCATATCCACTTCCTTGGTTGCCGTCTCTCTTTTGACAGGCCCAGAGGAAGAAAGAAACCTTGATTCAGTGATTTCAGACTATAGGTTTTTATCATACATCTTCCAGAACGAGTTTTTCTTCGACGAAACCGAGGAGCCGGAAGCAAGGGTCTCCTCTATCCTGGAGCATTTCAAGGAATCTTCTTACCTGAGCGAGCCAGCAGATAGGTGCTACAGGATTACCAGGCTCGGCTTCGATCGGTTGCCCATATGGGCAGCCCTTGCAAAGACCTATCTGGAATCATACTGGATTGCCTTCAAGTCAGTCAGCCAGCATGGCGACAGTAAGGGCAAGAAGGCTGAATTGCTCAAGCACATGGCTTACCTGGGCAAAAGGTTCCACAAGCTCGGAATAATAGAGCACGTCGGGGCTGTTTCCCAGCTCACCTTTAACAATGCCTTGAGCTTCATCAATACGAATGTCTTGAAGGCTCAAGGTACCGAAAAGGGAGGCCCGGAGAGCCCCGAGAAAACATTATCGGAAATCAGCCAGAAGTTGTACGAGTTCTCCCACCATGGGCGCTGAAAAGGCCTCGGTTCTCTTCCGTCCACCGGATTCCCTCCCTTCACACCAGCCTGTATTCTGCCTCTTTGAGTTTTGCATGGGCGGCGGCCAGCCTGGCGATAGGGACCCTTAGGGGAGAGCAGGAAACATAGGTCAAGTCAATATGGTGGCAGAACCGGATTGCATCCGGGTCGCCGCCATGCTCCCCGCATATTCCTATTTCTATGTCCGGCCTTGTTTTCCTGGCCCACTCCACTGTAATCATCATGAGCCTACCCACGCCCTTGATATCGAGGATCTCGAAGGGGTTGTGCTGTAGTATTCCCCGCTCGTTATACAGGGGCAAAAACTTGTTTTCCGCATCTTCCCTGGAAAAAGAGAAGGTGGCTTGAGTAAGGTCGTTGGTCCCAAAGGAGAGGAATTCGGCCAGTTCAGCAATCCGTCCCGCCCTCATGCAGGCCCTTACCACCTCTATCATCGTCCCGAACTTGTAAGGAACGTTTATGCGGTATTTTTCCTCCACGTCCCTGTGGATATCTGTTACATAGCGATACACCCATTTCAATTCCTGCAAGGTACACACCTGTGGGACCATGATCTCGGGCATGACGTTTACTCCCTCGTTTATTGACTCTGCGGCTGCCTCCAGTATGGCCCTTATCTGCATGGAATAAATCTCCGGGTAGGTGATTCCGAGGCGTACACCCCTGTGTCCCAACATGGGATTGGTCTCTGCCAGGGCCTTCACCTTTTGCAACATGGCCTCCTTCTCAGAAATCAGGCGTTCGGCAACTCCCTTGTCCTTCAACTCGTCGAGACCTTCTATGATCAATTCCAAATTGTGACCGTAACGTCTGTGGACTTCCGGATCGAGCATCTTCAGGGTATCGGGTAATGCGGCCATCTCCTCCAGGGTCTTCTTGAATTCCTTGAGGTGATCGATCTCATGGACCAGTTCCTCTTCCGAGGGCAGGAACTCATGGATCGGGGGATCCAGAAGCCTGACGGTCACAGGCAACCCGTCCATTATTTTGAAGATTTCCTTGAAGTCCTGCTTTTGGAAGGGCAGTAGCTTGTCAAGGGCGGCCTGCCTTTCTTCCGAGTTTTCCGCCAAGATCATCTCTTGCACAATGGGCAACCTGTCCTGCTGGTTGAACATCCTCTCAGTTCTACACAAACCGATACCTACCGCGCCGTATTTTCTGGCCTTCTCCGCCGTGTCCGGGGTGTCCGCGTTAGCCTTCACCTTCAGCTTGCCCATGTCATCGGCCCACTCGAGCAGCACTAGAAGATCATCGACAAACTCCGGTTCGAGGGTAGGCACCTCGCCTTCGTAAACATTACCGGTGCTCCCGTCAATAGTGATCATATCGCCTTCTCTGAGGACCTTACCGCGGACATGGGCCTCCTTGGCCGCATAGTCTATCACCAGATCCTCGCATCCAGATACACACGGTTTTCCCATGCTCCTCGCCACCACCGCAGCGTGGGAGGTCTTCCCTCCCCGGCTGGTCAGGATACCCTGGGAGGCGAAAAACCCGTGAATGTCCTCCGGCTTAGTCTCTTCCCTGACCAGGATGACTTTCTCTCCCAGCTTTGCCTTCGTCTCGGCCCTGTCCGCATTGAAAACGATCATCCCCGAAGCGGCCCCCGGAGATGCCGGAATTCCCCTGGAGAGGACTTCGACTTTTGCGTTCGGGTCCAACCTGGGATGAAGCAACTGGGATAGCATGTCAGGTTCTATCCTCAAGATCGCTTTTTCCTCGGAAATCAACCCCTCGTTGACCATGTCTATCGAGGTCTTGATAAATGCAGACGCATTCATCTTGCCGTTTCTGGTCTGGAGGCAGTAGAGCTTTCCCTTTTCAATGGTGAATTCGAAATCCTGTACCTCCCGGTAGTGCTTCTCAAGGGTATGACGCAGTTTCTCAAGCTCCCTGTACACGCGAGGCATATCTTTCCGCAATTCTCTGATAGGCTTTGGAGTCCTTATGCCGGCAACCACGTCTTCACCCTGGGCATTTATCATGTATTCCCCGAAGAGCCTGTTTTCACCCGTAGCAGGGTCCCTTGTGAAGGCAACGCCGGTTGCGCAATCATTACCCATGTTCCCGAATACCATAGTACATATATTTACAGCCGTTCCATTTGCCATATCGGGGGTGATATTGAATTCCCGGCGATAGTCCACGGCCCTTTTTCCCATCCATGACTTGAATACCGCCTCTATGGCCATCTCCAACTGGACATAGGGATCATCGGGAAAGGGCCGGTTCGTCTTTTCTTCAACAAGCTTCAGGAACTTATCGCACACCTCCTTCATGCCCTTCTCGTCCAGCTCGACATCTTCCTTTACCTTGTATTCTTCTTTCACACGGGCAAATATCCTGTCGAAATCCTCGTCCTTCATGCCCAAAGCCACGGTGCCGAACAGTTGAATGAAACGCCTGTATGCGTCGTAGGCAAACCGCTTGTTTCTTGTCTTCTTTATTAGTCCCTTGAGCGTATCTTTGTGCAGCCCCAGATTCAGGATTGTATCCATCATCCCCGGCATGGAAATGGCTGCACCAGACCTGACGGAGACGAGAAGGGGATTTTCAGGATCCCCGAAACCCTTACCCGTTTTTTTCTCCAGCTCGGCCATGGCCTCCCTGACCTCAGCCATTATCTCGGGGGGGAGTCCTTTCTTCTTCTGAGAAAGGTACGCAAGGCATGCTTCGGTCGAGATGACAAAGCCCGGGGGGACAGGGAGCCCGATTTGGGTCATTTCGCACAGATTGGCCCCCTTACCACCGAGGAGCTTCTTGTTCTTACCATCCCCTTCTTCAAAGGAAAACAAGTACTTCTTTCTTGTAGACTTCATATTACTCTCTCCCTCCAATCTTTCTACTTCTGAGATATTCGAAAAAATATGCCAACCCCAACATGAGCGCAGCGAGGGCAAAAACCTTGGTCGGCGGGGTCCTGCCGAAAAAAAATCGCGTCAACAAGAACGCAATCACGATGGAAAGGCTCACCCTCAACAGAAATATCAATCCAAGTACCTCCAGCCCATTTCCCTCCTCCCTCGAGGGCGATTCAAAAGAGGTTTTCACGGCATAACCGTGCAAGTATAATCGATCCGGAAAGTAATTGCCACGAAGAAATTCAGCATCAGTGATTCCGCAAGAAGATCAAAAGGCCGATGCTTTCGTAAAGACCCCGGATGCAAGTTGATCTTCCGAAATCCCGCCCATCGGGGGCGCGCAAATCTTTGGGAATCACCGCCTAACACCGGCGGCATCTGCGAGAGGCGTACATAAGAGTACGCCGCAGCGACCGAAGATGCGGCGCAACACAGCAGATGGGGCTTTTACGGAAGCATCAGGATTGCTTTTTGAAGGGGATAACCTTTCCTGAACCCCCTCCAGAGTCGCTTTTCCCGTCTTTCCCGTGTTTAACTCTTGGGAAATCTGTGGGATGCAATCTCCCCACCTTTTCAATTCTCATGGCCTGCCCCCCCATAGTAAAGGGGTGGCCGTTGATGTATTCCTCTCTCAAGATCCAGGTCACCGGTTGGGCCGGCATGGTCAGGAGCAAGAGGGAAACCCTGTACCAGTCCCGCTTCACATCCGGCTCAATAGCCTCCACGCGCCCATACAGGGCCGGCTTGTCCTGGTAGTATATAAGAACCACGTCGCCTTCTAATGTCTTATCTTCACCCTTCTCCATGCCTGCGCTTCCTGCTTAAAGGTTTGTCCCCTGGAGTTCCCGTCAATTGTAATTCCGTGTAGATCCTTTCACGCTACTCGCTGTCCCTGATTACACTGCCCGGGTCGGTGCGTAACTTCTCCAGCTTGCTTTCGAAATCACTTCCCAAGTCGACCCCCATCTGCTGAGCCCTTTTCTTGGCAGCCAGACCTATGTTCCTCGTGTCCTTGTAAAAGGTGTCGCTTTTTGGCGCATTCGGGTCAAAGGCCTCGAGACGCGCCTGTTCGGAGACATGGTAAACCGCCCTTGAAATAAGCTTCTTCAGCTTAGAGCCACTACATCCGGGACATTTCAGTGACCTCTCTTCCTGTTGTTTCATGACAAGGGCCTGAAATTGACCCCCGCACCCAAGGCATTCATATTCATAGATGGGCATATACGACCTCGCTGAAAACTCTCAGCCTTACTTCCTCGCCAGCTATCTCCCTCTTGGAGTCAGGGCTCCTTCTGCATCCCCCTTTTGTCCTAAGCCACCACGGTCCCTTCCGACTCCATTGTTGACGATCTCGTAAAAAGTCAAAATTGAGATGGCAAAGTAAAAAGCTTCAAGTAAGTATTCAAGTTGAGCTTGCGAAATCCCGCTTAGCGGGAGCGCGCAAATCTCGTGTGATCACCGCTAAACAGCACCGGTATCTGCGAGAGGCGTACTTACCGTACGCTGCAATCACAACGAGATGAAGCGCAATGCAGGAATTGGACTTTTTACGAAGCCATCATTGTTGTTCAGTAGAACCGCTCCCTGTAATTTCTACACACATAATTGGGTGGAGTCGGATAAGCCCTCTTGGACCAGTGCCTTTCATCGTCTTCCCTGGCCGTGTAAGTGCACACATTGGAAAGGGCGCTCCTCAAAAGGGCCGGTTCGTTGTCACCCTTTGCAACATAGTACTTACAGTTCCAGCAACAATCCTTTGCCACGGCCCGCTCTCCCCTCCCCTGTTTGTTTGTCCCGCTATCTCTCAAGAATCTGCTATTGCTATGAAAAAAATATTCTATTCTCTTTTTGAGGGATTATCAATAGGTGCATCGGCAGAATCACTGATTCTTGACGGATATTTTCCCTTGACTTTTTCTCGGTTATGTTAAATATTTCACAAGACGGTTTTCAAGGCACAATTTCGATTATTTCCATTTTGATAGGTTTTGATTTTTCCTTGCCTTGCTTGACTCAAAGTTAAAAGGACTGTGTTCCATCGTCCCCTCTTTCCAGGGGACGATGACATTTGGCTCCTCGGGAGAGCTGCTGGCTTCATGACAGGGATTTCCCAGGGGGTCTGGTTTCATGATAAATGGTGGAACTATCTTTCATAGGGAGACAGGGACGAAATGCCTAAACGCACAACAAATGGATCGGTACTGGTGATGGGGGCCGGTATTGCCGGCATCCAGGCCTCTCTGGACCTCGCTGAGTCCGGTTTCCTGGTCTACCTGGTTGAGAAGGAGGCGGCAATCGGGGGTGTGATGTCCCAGCTGGACAAGACCTTCCCTACAAACGATTGTTCCATGTGAATAATCTCCCCGAAACTGGTCGAGGTCGGCCGGCATCTCAATATCGAGCTTCTTACCCTATCGGAAGTAACGTCCGTCAGAGGGGAGCAAGGGAATTTCACGGTTTCAATAAAGAGGTCCCCTCGCTTTGTTGACATGGAAAAATGTATCGGCTGTGGAACGTGCGCTGAGAAATGTCCTGCCAAGGTGGATAGCGAGTATGATGTGGGCCTATCCAAGAGAAAGGCCATATACGTCCCCTATCCCCAGGCAGTCCCCCTGAAATATGCCATTGACCGTGATCACTGCATATTCTTCAGGAAAGGCAAGTGCCGAGCTTGTGAAAAATTCTGCCCCACAAACGCCATAAGATTCGACGACGCCGAGGATGAAATCAACCTCAACGTAGGGGCCCTGGTCTTCACCGCGGGGCTTCAGACATTTGATCCATCCGGGCTGGAGAATTACCTCTACGGCAAGGCTCCCAACGTGGTGACCAGTCTTGAATTCGA
>JAFDIC010000312.1 GCA_019308525.1 Deltaproteobacteria bacterium | reverse complement strand
AACCAATCGATACCGCTGCCGCGGCTCCTGGATTTCGTTGTATCCACTAAACGGCCACTCTGAGGGGTGCCCCACAACTCCTGCTCGAACCATATTGAGATCCATGTAAACCATCATGCATTGAATCAAATGCCTGTCTGTCTCGACCGCCGTGGCATGATACCGATCTTCCCAGTACGCCCCTTTGCGATTCTTCCTTTGATTGAATTCCTGCCCCGTCCTCCCCGCTATCAGTTGAATCGAGTTCGCGATAACATCTCTTCCCCCGTTGTCCATTACCAGAAGATGGATGTGATTGGAGGTCACCATGTAGTTCAGTACAGTTAACCCATAGCGCTTCTCAGCCTCGAAAAGCCACCGGAGATATCGGCGGCGGTCTCTGGCAAATTTCAGCAGAAATTCCCTTTTATGGCAGCGGTGGGTGAGGTGCCATACATAGCCAGGAATGTAATGCCGATTCGCCCGTGGCATCCATAGCCCCTTTCTTAGAAGGCCCATTTGGCTCGCAAAAATAGTATTCTAAGCCTCAAAACAGGGCGATGTTTGTAGAATTATTTCAGGATTCCAAGTAGTTGCCTCGGTCCGACCCCAGGCCAAACTCTAGCATGGCCCCACCCGGATTCCCCCGGCCAACCTAGAGTCCTGCGGCTGCCTTTGGCTGGGTCTGCAGCAAAAATCCCCGAATAATCTTTCTGTAATAATCCAGAGATGCTTGCACCGGCCCCCTCCAGTCGGGAAGTGTGAGACCAGACAATGTGCATCCCTATCTTCTTTGTCTCTTTACTCTGTTCCACCAAGCCTCAAAGTCCTGATCCCTATTCCACCAGTTATCAAGGTCCTCTTGTGAGTTCAGCCAACCCGGATGGTTCCATCTCCAGCTGTGCTTGCCCTTCCACTCCGTGATGGTAATCCTTGCACTTCCGTCAAAATGCTTTCCGTCTTTGAGTTCTCCTGAAACGACTACCTCATACTCCTTGCCAGGAGCCATCTCCAGGAGGGTCTGCATGGCCTTGTATTTGTTGAACCTGACGAGCATTACAGGACCTTCGTATTCTCTCAAGAAGTCATTTCTCCTGTGCCACTCCTTAAAGCCCTTTCTTCTCCTGAGATCAGGATCCCCTTTTGATTCCAGGATCAAGGCCATTTTTCCCGTTGGCCCGGGACTCCAGGGCTGGGGATATAATAGATAATTCAAGAGAAGGGTTTCAGGGACTATCTCGTTCACACTGCGTGGGTTACCTTCTTTATCCTTGAGGTTTCCTATCAGGCAGAGGATAGAGACTCTCTCGGCAAAATGCCTGATCCACTCTCTTCCCTCCATATGCTCTCTTATCCAGTTGTACCAGCTTAGGTTCCATCTATCTGGATATATGGTCACGGTGGATCTAATCTCTTCCTCCTGTGGGGGTACAATAAACTCTAACCTGTCCCTGTCTTTGGCTATTGTGCCGTCCTTTCTTCTACCTTCGATTGACAGGAGCAACACATTCTGCCCTTCCTTTAGAGGAATCTCTACTATTTCACACTTACCAGAAAGGGGATCAAACTGATTTCTCATATCGTGGTCGTTGATCACAGCAGTAAATGTCTTGCGCTTGATGGTGCCCCCATATATGATGCTGAGATTGAAATTGCCCGTACTCGCAGGCAACCTGGTTCTTGCCTGGGTCGGTCTGAAGTACCGAAGGAACCTATTTGTGTCCGGTGCCCCTCCCTCTCCATCAAACACCGGGATCTCTGAACTACCTACAAAACGAACCTCTACCTGGGAGCCGGGTGAAGAGGAATAGTCTATTTCGTAGCTGTCTATTTTGCCCGGGTAGGTCGTGCCACTCAGTTTTTGGACTGAACAACCATCCTCTGTATCATATGCAAAAATATCCAGATAATATCTCCCGATAGCTGTGCCTATAAGGGAGACTTTGTACGCACCATCTGGAGCTGTGAACATGTAGCACACCCACGCCTCATCACCTGGCTCGCTGGTCTCAAGATCCCCGATGGCCTCGTCAGCACAGCCTGCATGGGGAATCTCATCCAAGAATGTCCCTTTGGAAACATCGAAACCTGACCGTCTGCCTGCAGGGTCTACAATAAGAAACTTGTTAATTCCTTTGACGGTTTCAGCAGGATCAGGACCGGTAGACATACTAAACCGACCTCGTATCTCCATATCCTGTGCACAACATACACTAGCCAGGACGGCCAAGATCATGATGGTTGTAAATACGCTAATAATCAATTTCATCTTCTTTATCCATGGGTTATTTTCTGCTAAATCTTCTCAAACCAAGGTATTTATTGCCATAACCTTTAAGAGACGCTATTTTTCTGCCAGGGTCATTAATGCTCCATGTCCTTTCGTTGTTCAAGCATATGTTACCTTTTGCAACGACGAAGTGAGTAGACGATACCCTCAGTAATACAAGTCGGCCTCTACAAAGATCACTGCTTAGGAGCCTATCGTTCCGTTTTCTGAGCAGGCCGACAAAGACTACATTTCCCCCTGAGTATTCCGCTACTGCCCACCAATTAACACTACCTCCGGTGAAGTAACCATCAGCCTTTTTATTGAGCCACTCATTCAAATTCCTTGGATTCACTTCCTTGCCATCGATCCCTTTGGTAACTCCATAATACCTCAGAACCATCACTGCCGATGTCAAAGCACAACCTTTCTGCCTGATGGTTTTGTCCGTGTGGTCATATGTGTCTTCCCCCCACGGGGACCCATTCTGCTTGTACAATGGCACCTTCAGCTCCGGGCATTGCTCCAGCACTGTGACCCCATGTGTGCCGATGCAAGGCTTCCCATCAGGAGTCCTGTAGACTACCTCAATGATCACATCATCCGCAGTCTGGCCTGTAAGTTGGGCTGTCGAACCGTTGGATACCAACCCGGGCGTGTCAGCCCAGGTATAGCTCCCCCCTGGTGGATCACCTTCAGCGGTCAAGGTAATGGTTTCACACACCCTGACCCGCGAAGGTCCTGAAACCGTGACTGAACAATCCTGGATTACAGTCACCGTATGGGTTGCAGTACAGGGTTCCCCATCCGGGGGAGCATAGGTAACCTGGATGGCTACCTCACCAGGTCTGCGGCCCATAAAGAGAGCCTCGGAGCCACTTGCCACAAGACCCGGCAGGGGCGGCCACCCGTAGGTCCCACCCGGTGGGCTACCCTCAGCGGTCAGAGTGATTTTTTCAAAAACTCTAACCTCTGACGGACCTGATAGGGTAACTGAACATCCCTCGGACACAATGACTGTATGCGCACCGGTACACGTCTCTCCATCAGGGGTGCTGTAGGCTATCTCGATCGTTACATCCCCAGGCGCCTGTCCGGTAAAACGGGCTGTAAAGCCATCTGGCTCAAGGCCTGGCAGTGGCGACCACGCGTAGGTTCCACCGGGTGGATTGCCTTCGGCGGTGAACGTAACTGTCTCACCGGCCCCAACCTCTGACGGTCCCGATATGGAGACCGAACATTCTTCCAATACGAAGACCCTATGTGTATCGGTTCAGTTTGAACAAGAGAGGGCCGATGTGGCGGAAAAATACCGGAGCTATTCAATCATCCTTTTCAATCTTTTGTCAATCTAATTTTTCGACCAAAATGGGACCCGGAATAGACATGGTATCCCCCTGGTAAGGGTTGAGGTGATGAGGAGGTTTTGCTATCAGGAGGTAGGGTTGTAGTTGGGGATTGCTACCGGGCAGAGGTTGAGAAGCTTCAGGGAGGATCATTGGGAAGCAGACGGTCCAGATTAGGATACCAAAAAAGAACGGAGAGGCTCATCCTCTTGGGGAAGAGTCCTTCATATCCTCTGGAATCCTGTCTGAGACCATCTCAGCGGGTCACCGCGGCCAAAGGGATCACGAGTGCGTCTTTCCCTCTGCCGCGACGAGTTCCTGGGAAGGAGCGGAGGTTTGAATGATTTCCGATCGTGAGAGGCAAATCACGGCAATGATCGACGAGAACAGAGGAGAGATGGTCGAGTACCTGAGAGAACTAATCGGCTTTGAGACTGTTACTCCACCCTTTGAACCGACTGGGGAACTGGACAGGGGCCCATACAGGGGATCTCAGGACCTTGTTTCGGAAAGCCTGAAAGGGATGGGCTGCGACGTCGAGATGTGGGAGGTTGCGCCATCTGAGCTCGAGCAGGCACCGGGGTTCGGGGTCATGCCGGAGAGGGATCCGACCGGTCTACCCGTGGTGATCGGGAGGCTTTTCGGCTAAGGAAAGGGAAGATCCCTCATACTTAACGGGCACTACGATGTCGCCAGCCCCGGAGACCTCGACAGTTGGAGCCACGATCCCTTCAAGGGGACGATAGAGGGGAAAAGGATATACGGCAGGGGGGCTTGCGACATGAAGGGGGCGTGGCTGCCATGATCAAGGCCGTTGAATTTGTTCAGAGAGCCGGGATCAGAGTCAAGGGGGACATTATTGTGGAATCCGTCCCCGATGAGTAAGGATCTCTCATGGGAACCCTGGCCTATCGAGTTCACCTCCGACTTCATACCAGGGGCCGGAGACATCCGGAAGGAGATAAGAGACAGAATAATGGGCGTAGCCGCAACGGACTCCTGGTTGCGGGAGAACCCGCCGCCTGTGGAAGGCAACTGGGTCTACGCTGCGGAAATAGACGAGAACGAACCCATTGCCCAAACAGCCATGGAGGCGGCCCGTGAGTTGGGAATCGAGTCGAAACCGGCGGGTACGGGCAGCCTGACCGACGGCGTCCATCTGATCAACTATTCCGGGATTCCGGCCATCTCCATAGGTCCCGCAGGGGTACCGCACACGGGGCCGATGAATTCATTGATCTCGACGAATTGATGACCCTGACCGAGATATCGGCATTGACCATCTTACGGTGGTGTGGATATTCATGAAACACGGCATGCACCAAAAGGTGCTGTCTCTTCCGAATGGGCAAGGCGCCCTGGCGCGGAGGGCCTCCGAGGTTTTCTGCGGAGGAAGATTCCGGG